>CAYWFZ010000047.1:0-11331 GCA_964458035.1 uncultured Muribaculaceae bacterium
AAATCTATAAAAAGGATTTATAGACTTAGCTGGAAGTTAAATGAATAACTTCCATAAATCATTGTTATAAATCAAAAATTATGCAGCTGGTATTTCATCTAAATCATAATTGATTTCGAAAGGAATTTTATCAGTGCCTTTTCTTAATTCATAAGTTGATTTTCCTGCAATCTTATTTTCAGCATTCTTTCTGAAGCTTATGATTACTAGAGCAGCATTATCTGCTGGATCAACGTTAATTTCTTTTTCTCCGCCTTCATATAAAGAAGTAGCATATAACTTATATCCATCTGGAACAGTTACTTTTACAACTCCAAAATATGGGCTAGCATCAGTAACATTGTATTTTTTGAATAAAGCACTATCTGCTGAGTAAGCTTTAACAGATCCTTTTACAGTTTTACCATCAAAACTTAATTTTGCATTATTTTCATCATATCCCCAAGCTTTAACTACTGCATCTTTTTCAGCAGAAGATAAGTTAATTGAAGTATGAGCTTTATCAGCAACGCCTTCAGTAGCTACTTTATCAGTTTGAACAACAGATACACCAATAGTTGCCTCTATAGTATATTGAGGACTAGCTAAGTTAATTTGTTTTCCTAACTCAGTATCATAGAAATCATTTGAGTATGGATTTTTACATGTTTCTACACCTGCTTCATTAGTAGAACATTCTTTATCAAATCTCCATCTCCATGCAATTGAATCTTTAATAGCGTCGTTCCCACTTAAAACAGTATTAGCAGCATAAACTTTACCATCAGCCGTATTTAACTCATAAACATAAGCTTTTTTAACTGTATCATAAGTTACATTTGTTGCAATATCACTTAGTCTTTTATAAGATTTACCACCATCGAAACTGAATTCAACTGGGTCATATAACTTACCATCAGACATAGGATATACTACACTATTAGTTACTTTAACATTCTTAGTGATTTCGAAGTTAGTCTCTGCAGTACCTTCAATTTGGTATGCATAACTACCTTCAGTACCAGGAGCGATAACTTTATACATATCTGAAGATGCAACATAAGTATGTTTGTCGGTATCTTTAGTATAAGATTGTTCAAACAAATCAACTGTTCTTACAGCAGTATCATTAAAACTCCATCTAGCAACTCTAGCAGTATCAGTAACTCCATATTGAGAAATATATTTTGCATATGTTCCACCAACAGAGTTAAGAGTAACAGCAACTAACATAACTAATACAGCTAAGATTCCCATTTTCTTGTTTTTCATCATTTTCACCTCCCCCATTTTAGAATTTTCAAATTATTATTTGTGTAAGGGATCCCCTTTACACTAGTCGGAAGCATGCTTTCATTGACTTCCTATCTATGTAAACATTCCACTGGAATGATTACACCATTAATAATTTACTTACTCTTGCTTTTTGGGGTTGTCTTCTTTTCAGTCTTAGTAGACTTAGAAGTACCTTTCTTTTCTTCAGTAGTCTTTTTTGTCGTAGACTTCTTTGGAGTTTCTTTATCAGAAACTTCTTTTTTCTTAGAAGTCGCTTTTTTTTCTAGTTCTTCTTTTTCTTTAAGAGCTTTTTGTCTTTTGAATTCCATGAATTCTTCATTTTCTTTGTCTTTTTCTTCTTGTTCTTTCTTTCTCTTATATTCTAAGAATTCAAGTTGTTCTTGACTCATGTTCTTCTTATTAGATAACATAAACGCTACTGCGAAAACAACAGTAATTGCAAGCACTACAATTATAATAGTTGCAGGCTCTGAAAGTGACTTTAGCATATTACCTACAGCAGGAATTCTTGCTATGTATATACCTTCAACATCATCAAGTTCAACTAATTGTTGATCCTGAGACGAGTTATTATCACCTTTAGTGATAAAGCATACACCTGTTTGGCAAGTAACTTCCTCTATAATTCTGTGTGTTGTAACAGTATTTTCTGGATCTCTAAATGCTATAACATCACCTATTTTTAAGGTGGTCGGATCGACTTTTTTAGTTATTATTAAGTCTCCCACCCTTATATCTGTTTCCATTGAACCAGATAATACGATAAAAGGTTTATATCCGAATACACTAGGTATCTTATCTTTATTAGTGTTTGCTTGAAACATTATTGATAAATTAACTAATAATATTGGAACTAAAATAGCTACTGCTAAAATAAATAACCAATTACTAATTTTTTGATACCACTTTTTGTTTGTATCCATAATATCACACCTTAACCATTATATGTTTATTCTAGGGTTAAACATATATAAATTATCTTGTAACACTTATTATTGTACTAGGGTAAGTGTTTTCCCTTGACCTTGTTGTTCTTCAGGTTGTTTTTTTGCTTCTTCTGAAATAAACTCTTCTGAATATTCTTCTTCCTCTTCTTCAGCCTCTTCTAGCGTTTCTTCAAGTTGATCTTCATCAGTCACAATAGGCTCACTAGTGAAAGTTTCGCTATCAGGGATATATCCCTCACCTAATTCAATATCAAGGTTTTCTGTTAAAGCCTCTCCTGTAAATTCTTCAGATAAAGTAACATCTCCATCAGCAGAGCTATATACAAAAGTATTCGTATTTTCAGTTGTACCAGTGCTCAAACCAGATACAGGAACATAACCTAAATATTCTCCACAAGTCTGACAATATTGATCAACTACAACAACACCATCTTGCTCGTAAGGATTGTCTTCATCACGAACCTTAGGAGTATGCTTAACTTTTTCAGTACGTCTATAACTTTCACATCCAGCATCATGGCATCCATAAGTATATTCTATACAATATTCACTACCATCATGTAATTGTTTACTGTCGATTACATATTCATCATGTTGATGAACTGTAGTTGATTGACCACAATGAGAACACGTAGAACCTAAATGGTCACATTCTTCTTCAACAGAATTTGTATTACTCCATCCACAAGTACATGTTGATGTAGTAATTGCATTATGTTTAAATATACCAGCAGCTAAATTTTTAATTGCTTCCCAAACTGTTGTAGTCGTTTTACCATGTCCTTCGTGAGTTTCATAATTAGCTTTTCCGTCAGCTAAAGTATAACCACAATCCGAGCATTTAAATCCTTCAGCATTCCAGTGTCCAACTTCATCATATGACATAGTAGTTGATACGCCAGTTGATTCTGGATTATGAGATTGTACATCTGTTTGTTCAGAAGCTAATTCATGATTACAAGTTGGACATTTAACTGTAATTACAAATCGATGTCCATTTACATCTGAACTAGCTATAGTAGTTGTAACAGTTCGAATTAAATCAGCATCAGCTGCATGTCCTCTTGTGAATGTGTTATGACATATTTCACAAGTACCTTCTTCTTCTGTTTCGCTCTTATATGAATAATTAATTTTATGAGTATGTGTATTTCCACATTCACATCTTGTATGGTCATCTAAAGTCCAATTACATGAAACTTCAGCACCTGGAACAGTTCTTGTATAAGTACAAATAGTTCCATCTGATAATTTAACTTGACATTGTTGAATACTATCAACTCTATGATGTAAGCCATCAGCAGATTTAACAAGTTTAGTATCAACTTCTACCCAATCGCCATGTTCGTGGTTTTTAATATTTCCACACTTACATACTCCATGTTCATCATATGAACAACTAACTTCAGCACCTGGAACAATTCTTGTTTCAGTACATGGTTTGCCATCTATTAATACCTGGCATTGTTGTTCTAAATCAACTCTATGTTTTCCATTTTCTAAAGCAACATAGATTTCATTTATAGTTTTCCAATCTCCATGCACATGTTCTTTATCTTTTGTAGTAGTATGTCCACAAGCACATTTACCAATTTCTTTATTTCCTTGAGTAGTCCATGTATAACTATGACCTACAGTATTTGTAGAAATTATCATCTTTTTACCACAAGTATTACAAACTCTATAAGTCGTAACTGTATGTGTTGTATCAGTAACATTACTATATTCAATGATTAGTGAACCATAGTTACATTCATGACCTTTATCATCTTCATGGTCAGGTCCGCCGCCATTTCCACCACCATTGTTATTATTTCCATTATTATTTCCATTATTATTCTGATCTTCACTTTGATTATTTTGTTCTGTTTGTGTTTGATCTGTTTGAGTATTATCTTGATCATTATTAATTACATTATCCATATTTAAATATAATTCTGGATGTCTTAAATAATTAAGAAGCAAGATATTTTGACTTGAAGTTCCTTTATAGTTTTTAATTCCATAGAATCTAGCTAATTTTGCACGATATGCATAATCACTACTGAATCCTGCTCTTTTTAAAGCTTGATTAATTGAAAACTTCGTATAAGATCCGCTATTATATTGATGAGATAAATTAGGAACTACTAATTCTTCTCCTTCAAACATAACGATATAGCTTTCTTGAGTAGTATCTACAGTACTTTCTTCTTTAGTAGTGTCTTCTTCTCTTGAAGTTGCACTTTCATTAGTACTTTCATTTGTTTTTCTAGCATCTTCTTCAGCTTTATCTTCACTTGAAATCTCATCAGGTAATACTTCTAGACTCGGAATAGGAGTCACTAAATCATCCTCATGATTATGTTCTTCATTTTCATGACTATGTTCAGATTCTGTCTCTTCAACACTTTCATATACTGTACTTTCTTGCTCGGTTAAATCATCAGAACCACCAAATGAACAACCACTAATTGAAGTTGCCAATGCAAGAGCCATTGCAAAACCTTGAATAGCTTTTCTTGTCTTTAAAATTTTCTTCATTTTTACCCCTCACTTTAACCATTAAGTAGCATTTTACTTGGTTGTTGCACCATATTTTAAACTAATAGCTGTATTTTGTCAAGTTTTCTTATAGCTGGGTAATTGCTATATTTTGACAACACCTACTATTGTAAAAATATTATAATATAAAAAATGAGAAAAATCTATAATTTTTCTCATTTTTTTTAAATAACTATCGCTATAAGTTTATCTGACCCTTTATTAACTATCTTTGTAACCGTGTTAGTAAGTTTATACCTTGTATTATCTTTCATCATTGATAACTTAGCTTGAATACCTTCTTTAACAATAGTGTCTAAACTTCTGCCAAATATCTCACTTTTCCATATACTAGTAGGATCATTTTTATAATCTTTCATAATATAATCAATTAATTCTTTTGATTGTATTTCACTTCCAATAATTGGTTCAAAAGTAGATTCAACATCAACCTTCATCATATGAATGCTAGTAGCTTTAGCATTGAGTCTTACCCCGTATCTACTTCCTTGTTTTATTACTTCAGGTTTCTCTAGTTTCATATCTTTTAAACTTGGATAGACTATTCCATATCCTGTTTTATAAGTCATATTAATAGCATCTTTTAATGAATGTGTTTCTTCTCTTGAGTCTTGATATTCACTTAATATCTTAAGAATAGTAGCTTTTGATATATCTGACCCACCTAATATATTCTTAAGTGTTTCATCATATAGTGAATCATCACTTTCTAGATTTAGTGAAACTATTCCAGAACCAACATCTACATTACTTATATAAGCCTTTTTAATATATGGGCTATCTTGATAATAATCTATTATATTATTAACGTCTTTTATCTTTCTAACATTAACAACACTTTCTCTTATTTTTGTTAAATAATGACTCTTTATTTCATGTTTATTTGAAAGTACATGAATCCATTCTGGTAACATAACATTAACATCAACTACAGGAAATTCATCTACTGCTTTCCTTAATATTTCATTTATTTCAATCTTACCCATATTTTCAACATTCATAGGTATTACTTCTACTTCATATTTTTCTTCTATTTCATTTTTTATCTTTAGTGTTACGTCACTGTTAGGATTAGCACTATTTAAAATAACTATAAAAGGTTTATTCAATGTTTTTAGTTCATTAATAACTTTTTCTTCAGCATCTAAATAATCACTTCTTCTAAAATCATTAAATGATCCATCACTAGTTATAACAATACCAATTGTTGAGTGATCCTTTATAACTTTTTCTGTGCCAATCTCAGCAGCTTCAATAAAAGGTATTGCTTCACTATACCATGGAGTATTAACAAGTCTCGGATTTCCTTCATTATCTTCATATCCAATAGAATTATCTATTACAAAACCTACACAATCAATTAATTTTATATTTGTAGTAAAATCATCTATCTTAATTGTAGCACCTTGAGAAGGAACAAATTTAGGTTCAGTAGTCATTATTTGTTTTCCATTAGAAGATTGAGGTATTTCATCTAAACATTTTTTCTTTTCATATTCATCTTCTATATTAGGAACAACTAAGTTTTCTATTACTTTTTTAATAAATGTTGATTTACCTGTTCTACAAGCACCAACAACACCTAAGTATATCTGACCATTACCTCTTTTAGATATACTTTCAATTATTTCTTTCATCTCCATAATTATACTTTCCTTTCATTTAATCGTATGAATTTAACTGGAATAATATAACAAAAATAAAACTAGAGATTTATATTCTCTAGTTTATTAGATACCGATACTAAGTGTTTTCAGCAGTAGATGAAATTATTTTTTCTACTTCTTCAACACTAATATTTGCTGATGCAGCTATTATTTCAAGGGATACACCGTTTTGAGAAAGATTTCTTACCATTTCTTTTTTTGTTTGTTCGATTCCTTGTTCGATTCCTTGTTCGATTCCTTGTTCTAAACCTTCTAGTCTTGCACCCTTAAGCATGGTCTTTCTTACCTTTTCTGCTTCTACTTCAGCATCATATAAACCTATCATTTTGTTATCTAAGCTTAACTTTGCTATTTCATCTACTAGACTTCCCATAACTTCATCATCCCCTGCAATATTACGCGCATATTCTTTTTCGTCTGTTTTTAAGATTAAACAGAAACGCTCAAATCTTGTTAACTTGCTTACGTCTTTATTATAACATCTATCCCATACATTTTGAAGACTTACATGATATTTTATTGTCGAATCTTCATCTACTTCATTAGTTGTTTCTTCTCTAAACATAAACTTATAAATATCTTTCTTATGCTTAAAATGAATAAAGTTATTGAAGTTTATCTGTATTACTTGATAGGCATCTATATAATCTTCTGACTTATTATATGTTGTAGACTTTAATTTACTTAGGTATGCATCATTTTTATTAAATACACCTTTATAGTAGTTATTATTCATCTCAATATTAATGTATTTATTTCCAACACTTACTATTACATCTGATGTCATCTTTTTATCATTTTTATTTTCAATTATATACTCATTGTTTTCTACTTTGATATTATCAAGTACATTTAAAGGTATTTCAGTTATGATATTTATTAATTCTTTTAAAACATCTATTAGTTTAGGATTTAACATGATTGCTTTAAACATACAGTCTCTTACGGGTGAAAGTAAAATATTGTCTTTCATATATCCTCCCTTCTAAGAAAGCTTTTTTATACCTTCTATATATTTAGTTACCTATCTTTTCTCACTTTACTTTTTTTCACACAAAAAAAAGAGACTATTTCTTCTTAGTCTCTAATAAGTTCTCAGAAATTATAAATCTAGGTCTAGCCTTAGTTTCATTATAAATCTTACCAATGTATTCTCCTATTATACCGATGGATATCATTTGAAGTCCTCCAATGAACCAAATAGATATAGTTAAGAATGTCCATCCATCAACTGTATTACCTAATACTTTTTGAATTAATGAATAAGCCATTATAATAAAACTTATAAAAAGTATTATAAAACCTAATGCACAAATAAACCTTAATGGTTTAACCGAGAACGATGAAATACCATCCCAGGCAAAGCTTAACATCTTCTTTAAAGGATATTTGGATTCACCAGCAAACCTCTCTGCTCTTTCATAATAGACAACATCAGTTTTAAAACCAATTAAAGGAAATATCCCTCTTAAGAATAAATTGACTTCTTTAAAATTTTCAAATTCAGATAATACTCTTTTACTAGTTAAACGATAATCAGCATGATTAAATACAATATCAACACCCATTAATTTCATGAATTTATAAAATCCTTCAGCAGTAATCTTTTTAAATGCTGTATCTTTTTTTCTTGATGAACGAACTCCATAAACAATATCACATCCATCGTGATACTTTTCTAACATCTCATCTATTGCATTAATATCATCCTGTAAATCTGCATCCATACTAATTACTACATCAGCATAATTTTTAGCAGTTAAAAGTCCAGCTACTAAAGCATTTTGATGACCTCTATTGCGAGATAAAGTAATACCTGTAAATAACTCTTCATTCTTATTTATTTCTTTAATGATTTCCCAAGTCTTATCTTTAGATCCATCATTAACATACATTACTCTACTATCTTTAGATATAACCTTATTCTTAATTAATGTATTTAATTTTTCTTTCAATCTCTTAGTTGTTTCTTGTAATACCTCTTCTTCATTATAACAGGGTATAACAACATAAAGTATATTTTCTTTTTTCATAAATCCACCTACTCACATGAATTATAACACAGTAACACTCATTTATCTACTTCTTATCTTTTTTATGTAGTATTATCAACATTGTTACTAAATGTAGAATAAATTCAACGAACATTACTACAAGATACGATGTACTAGCACCATTTATCCCATAAAACTTAACAAATTCATTAGATATTATTAAAGCACTTATTGCCGTAATAATTAACAAAACTAACTGATCAACTGTTTTCCTCATCGCTATAAATACCGACGATAAAAGTATAGCTAAAGAATAAAAGATTGAACCAATTAAAATTACCATTAAATTTATTTTTTGTTCCAAAAGTTCAGTTGAATAAACAAATTCAAGTACAGGAATACCAACTAAATAACATAATCCAAGAGCAAAAACTCCAACAAATATAATCCCCAAAGACAGTTTAAATAATAAATCTTTAACGCCTTTATTATCCTTAGTATTTATACAATTAGTTATTTTATTCAAGAATGGTTGAATTAAATAATTAGACACCATACTTAAAAATGAAGCGGGCATAATGATTATTCCATATATAGCCTGTATATCATCAGTTGTAAAACTATTTATTGCATACTTTGTTGCACTTGAAACATATATTGATAAAAATGAATACATAAAGGCCGAAAAACCTAGACGTAATAATTTTTTATTAATTTGATTATCAAACTTCGATTTAGTAAATTTGCTTCTTATATTTCTATAATCAACAACAAACAAGAATAACAAATTAACAATTATTAAAGATAAACCAGTAAGTATTATATTATGTGTCATTAAATCAACAATAATAAATACAATAACTAATATTAATGTTCTAACGAAAAGAGAAATACCCGCTTTATAAAGTTCCCCATTTCTTTGTGCAACCGCCTGCATAGATTCAATTATTGCTTCAATTGACCTATACACAGTCAAAATAACACTTAGTATAAATTTTTCTGCTGTCGACTTTGTAATTAAACAAAATATTACCACAGCTATGATAGCAAAAATACTAGTAGTTATCCTATTATAAAAATAATCAGTATCTTTTATTTTTTTATCTGTTTCAGTTACTTGATATGTTCTCCCAGAATATGCAGCAATCGTCCAAAAAATACAAGCATTTGCAAAACAATATGTAAAAACTCCTGCAGAATCAAGTCCATTTATTCGTGTAACAATTATCATAAAGAATAAAGATGTAAATCCAAAAGCAGTAGAGCCAACAATATTCCATATAAAATTTTTTAGTTCAAGTTTATTTTTTTTCATAAATTCACTCCAAAAAAATAATTTATAGTTTCCTATAAATTATTATATCATATACATAAGCGAAATTACCATTTAATATCTACCCTTAATTTATCAATCATAAATTTATACATAGCTAAGAAAAGTTTAAACATATGTAATTTGTAAAATACTTTTACAATCCATAACTTCATATTCTTACCATGATTTTTTAAAACATAACCTAATTTGATATATTTGGATTTCTTCCACATAGGAAAATTAGTATTTAAAAATTCTGAATTGTTTTTTAGGATTTTGTTAAAGTCAGCTTCTTTATCATAAGACAATCTATACATCAAAGATACTCCTAAATGTAAAAAAGCATTTACATCAATATACTCTAACATATCTTTATTTTCAGATTTATAAATATTTCTTATTTCAAGCATAGCATTATAAGTAGATTCAATCTTGTCTTGTTTAACAGTAGCAGTCATTATTGAATCACTTCTTACCATATAATATACTAGACTCTTATTTACAAAAGAAACTTTTTTTGCATTAATATATAATAGTAATTGAAACATCATATCATCAAGGATTTTTGGAACATTTTTTAAATCATGTTGTTTCTTTAATAATTCTGCTCTATAAATTTTATTCCATGGAGCACCATTCATTTCCAACAAATCTTCTGGATGATTTTTTATGTCAATTATTTTATCATCTTTCTTACACATTTCTCTTGAAAATAATTTGCCCGTATCTAAGTCAATTCGATCAAAGCCACATACAGCTATATCAGAATTATTATCAATTGCTGATTTATATAAACTTTCAGCATAATCAAGAGCAACATAATCATCACTATCAACAAAACCAATGAATTCTCCTTTAGCGATTTTTATTCCATCTTTTCTTCCTCGCCATACGCCTTCATTTTTCTTGTCAATTATAACAATTTTATCACCATATTTTTTATGATAATCTTTTAAAATATTAATACAATTATCAGGTGATCCATCATTAATACATATTACCTCTATATCCTCTAGAGTTTGATTAACTAAAGAATCTAAACATCTTGGAAGATATTCCTCTACCTTATAGCAAGGAACTATTATACTTAATTTAATTTGTTTTTTCATAAATTTACTCCTAGTCATTTTTATACGCTTCAAAAGCACTTTTAATTACATCATCCATGTCATAGTATTTATACTCAGCAAGTCTTCCACCAAATATTACATTTTCTTCTTTTAAAGATAGCTCTCTATACTTATCTGCAAGGTCATTGTTTACATCATCATTAACTGTGTAGTATTTTTCCATACCATCTTTATAATCAGCAGGATATTCATAAGTCACTACAGTCTTTGGACTTGTTGTATCAAACTCAAAGTGCTTGTGTTCAATAACTCTTGTATAGTCTACCTCATGACCAGTATAGTTTACAACAGCATTACCTTGATAATTTACTTTATCTAATATCTTAGTTTCAAATCTTAAAGAACGCCAATCCAAAGCACCTAAAGAATAATTAAAATATTCGTCAATTGGACCAGTATAAACTATTTTTTCTGCTAGATTCTTATAACTTTCAACATCATCAAAATAATTTGTTTCTA
>CAYWFZ010000048.1:0-11282 GCA_964458035.1 uncultured Muribaculaceae bacterium
TATACAACATAAAAATAATTATCTTGCATTTAACCTTTCTAGATTAAATTATAAATTGGTATCAAATCCCCTATTCTCCACCATTAGTAAATAACAATGGAAATCCATTGTTTTTTTATGTCTTTACACTTTTTGAACAAATAAATAAAACAATCCAAAAATAAATGATATAATAATCTTAGAAAAGGAGTGTAATATAATGCAAGAATTAGAACCAATTAAAAAAGATGCAACTATTTCATCAGAAAATCAAGTCAAAACTACACTAGTAATTCAAGATATACCTAGTGAAATAGCATATAAGACTATCATGACTGCAATATTAAGAGGAAATTTCTCAATAGACGAAGTAAGAGATGATGTAAATGAAAGATTGGGCTATACAAGTAGTAAAGATATAGAGCCTGAAATATACTATTATGAATCACAACAGAATAATGGACCTATTCATCTACACACAATAACAGAACCACGAGCACATAATTTAGTATGGCAAAAAGTAGAAAGTCCAGAATTTACTATCTTAGAAGAATGTAGATGTTCTGACTGTGGTCGTGTATTTGCTCATAGAACAAAAGATGGAGAAAAAGAACAAATATTTACAGACTTTAATGCTGTAGAAAGAATATTTACAAACGATATAAGCAATGAAGTAGAACACGATGTGCCATTTGATGAAGAAATACATGATGAAACACCCGATCATGGATATGAAAACACACCAGATGATACGTCGCCTCAAGAAGAACAAACACATCGTACAAGATAAAAAGATTAGCAATAATCTTTTTTATTTTTATAAAAACACTATATTTTTTTTTATAAATAGTTTATAATCATATTAGATGATAAATATCGTCCGAAAGGTTAAGAAATTATGAAATACAACAAGGATTATGCACGCAATCAAATAAATTATAATAAGACTAAATATTTATTTATTGGTTTTATCGTCGGTATAATGCCATTTATACTACTTATTAGTATTCTTTCACTTAAAGAAGGTGGAATTAAGTTTGTTCCATCTGTTTTGAGAGATACTTTACTAATATTTGGCATTTTAACAGCAGTAATAAATTCAATACTACTGCAGAAAATGGTTTCAATAAAAATAGAAACTAGCATAAGCTAGTTTTTTTAATAAAAAAAGGAAATTACTATTTCCTTATTCTACAACAATTTCCTCATCATTACTTGAATTATCTTCTGTTTCTTCTTCATGTACAAAGATATCTCTATCAAAAATATCAGAATTAGCTGGAACACCATTTTCACATTCAGATGGTTTAAGTAAACAAGTCTGGCAAATATTAGCATCATCACTTATCGCATTGTAATCATTAAGAGTGGAAAGCACAATATGGATAATAGTTGGAACTAAAAATATTGATAAACCAATTGCGGCTCTAATAGCTAACTTTTTACCAGAAGACGCAAAAGATTTCTCATCTCCTCCAGTAACAGCCTTAAACATATCAAAGGACCCAAACACAATAACGATAAAAGGAATAAATATACGAGCTACAAATAAAAAGTACCCAGCAACTCTTAAACCATCCATAACTTGCTTTTGTGAACAAAATCCCTGCCCTATATGTCCCTTTACACAAGCACCACCCTCAACAATGCAGTTATTAGCTGGACAAGAATCAACAGAATAACTTGAACAATCTTTAGGTTTTGCATATGCAGCGCTAGGAACAAACATAAGACAAGTTACTAAAATAGCCATAAATAATCTTTTTATATTCATATAATCACCTACTAAATTAATTATAACATTAAATAACCATTAAATAATATATTTATTATCTGATATTTACATAAGAACTAGAGAAGAAGCGATACGAAGACTTTTATTTTCGTCTCTGCTTAATCCATTAATAAATAAATCATACTCTTCTAAATCATTTATATAATCTAATACATCGCTACCAGATATACTTTTTAAAACATCATAGTTAGAATTAGTAAATGATTTGATTCTTTTTTCAAACATGCTTCTAAACAATGAATAATAAATATTATCATTAAGCATATAGGCAACATAAATAACGAGTAAATACGCAACAATATCAGCATTTATTTCTATTGGAAAAGCATCATGATTCTTAGAATAAAACACCTTTGAAATAATCGTCTTCATAGACACATAATCAAAACAATCTAAATATATCTTGGAAATTATATCTGTTCTAGTTAAAGAAGATAAAAACTGAGATGCATGTCTTATTTCATGAGCTAAAGAAAATAACATCTTATAATTACTATAAGCCGATAAATCTCTTTTAAAAAACTTTTTATAATCTACCACTATTAAATCATCATCAGTACTAAAATAAATAGAATTTATTTCATTATCTCTAAAAGCTACACCTTTTATATCTATTTTATAAATATCAGCAAGAATATTAGTTATCTTTATAATATCTGATGGTGTAAAAATTCTTCCCATTTTATTTCTAACAAACATAAGACTTATTATATCTTTCATAAATACACCTCAAAAAAATGGCACTCAAAACTAGTACCATTTATTATATATAATCTATTATTTTTTTGCAAGATTCTTCATCAAGTATGCTTAAAATCTTGTTCCTATTATAATATAAACTTAAAGCATTTTCATACTCTTCTAACTTTTCCTTAACTTCAATTAAAGATTTACTCACAGCATTCTTACTAACTCCATTGTTTTCAGCTATCTCATCCATAAGTAAATTTTCAAAATAATACTCTTCGAAATAATTTCTTTGCTTTTCCGTTAATAAATCTTTATAGTAGTCATATAAAGATGTTAAATAATTTAATTCGTCCATTTACATCATATCCTTAAATAAACCATATATATAATCTTCAATGTCAAAAGGTCTTAAATCATTAATGCCTTCTCCTAAACCAATAAACTTAACTGGTATACCTACTGTTTCTTTTATAGCAAGTACGATACCACCCTTAGCAGTACCATCAAGTTTTGTTAAAACTATTCCTGTAATATTCGTAATATCTTTAAAGCTCTCAGCTTGACTTATACCATTTTGACCAGTTGTTGCATCTATTATAAGCAATGTCTCATGCGGTGCATTAGGTACATGTTTACCAATTACTTTATTTATCTTATCAAGTTCATTCATCAAATTAACTTTATTCTGTAGTCTTCCAGCAGTATCTATTAAAACAATATCGACGTTTTCTTCCTTAGCTTTAACTAAGCCATCATAAATAACCCCAGCAGGATCAGTGTTTTCCTTACCGTAAAATAAAGAATCCGTCCTTTTAGCCCATTCCTCAAGTTGAGGCACAGCACCTGCTCTAAAGGTATCTCCTGCAATTAGCATTACACTTTTACCTTCATTTTTATATTTATTAGCAAGTTTTCCAATTGTTGTTGTTTTTCCAACACCATTAACTCCAACCATAAGAATAACAGTTGGACCACTTTCAGCTATATTGATTTTATCAGTTAAACTCTCCCCTTCAACATAAATCATAAAAAGTTCATCAACAATAACTTCTGTAAGATATGTTGTATCAGTAATGTTTTCATGTTTAACACGGTCCCTTAATCTGTCTAAGAATTTAAAAACTGTATTAACACCTATATCGGCTTTAATAAGTAAACTTTCTAATTCCTCATAGTATTCTTCTGTTACTTTAGTAAACTTTCGCCCTAAAAGAGATAATTCAGAAACAAATTCTTTTCTTGTCTTTTCAAGTCCCTTATCATAAGTAACCAAATCTTTATCCTTTTCCGAAAGTTTAATCTTTTTCTTTTCTTTCTTCTTATCATGTTTATCTTCTATTATAACTTGAGGTTCTTCTTTCACTTCAACAGAAACTTCTTCTTCATCTGCTTCTTCCCTATTAACAAAAGCACGTTCTTCATTTTTTTCTTCTTTTACTTCTTCTAAATATTCACTATCCTCAATATTTTCTTCTTCAAGAATTTCTTTTATTTCTTCTTCTCTTTCTTTTTTTGACTTAAAAACATCTTTAAATTTTTGAAATAAACCCATTATTTCCCTCCTTCTAATTTTCGATAATAATCTTTCGCTATAAGTAATTTACTCATTTGAAATTTCATATCTACAATATCATTAATCTGTTTAATATATTCATCGTCTACTTCTTCATCAGTAAATGGTTCAAATACACGTTTTAAATAATTATATCTTCCCTTACTAGTAATCCAAGACTTATTATTAAAAACAACTAAATCATCAGCATTTGAGAATATATCCTTACCAATTAATAAACGCGAATCATATTCTACACCAAATAAGTTAAGTAATGTTGGAAGTAAATCTAAAGATGAAGTATATTTACTAACATGTTTTGTAGGAATCTCACTATTATAAATAATCAAGTTATTTTTATAAAGATCAAAATTAGGATTAACCATCCAATCAACATATTCACTAATCTCTTCATTAGTTAAACCATAAGGATAATGGTCAGGTGATATTACTATTACGGTATCATCTAATATTCCATCACTTTCTAGTTTAGAAAGCAAGAGTTCCATGGATCTATCAAATTCGATTTGCGTAGCAATATAAGCTTTTATAGCTTGACTTGCATCAATGCCACTAACCAAATCTTTATTCTTAGAAGCCATAGCATTACCACCACCAAAGTTATAAGCTAAATGTCCACTTATACTCATATAATATGTTACAAAAGGGCTTGTTTTTGAATATATATCATAACTTGCATTAACAACATCTATATCACTAGTTGGCCAAGAATCCTTTATTCCTTTTAAAGCATATTTATATCCTCTTTTGTATCTATCATAGCCATAATATGTATACCCTAAATTTGGCATAATTTTATCTCTTGAATAATAGTTATAAGTCCACCCATGAAAAGCATTAGCTGTATAGCCATAATCTTTTAATATATTTCCAACAGAATATGGCAAATATACATCAGTAGTTTCCTTCATTGAGCAAGTTGCAACTCCAGGAAGAATAGATAGTTGATTAATAAATTCTCCATCGGACGTTGAACAATTATAAATAGGTTGATAATAATTATCAAAGACAAAAGATGAATTGGTGAGCTTATATAAAGTTGGTGTTAGTTCTTCTGAAACAGCAATTGGATAAAACCCTTCTGCTACAATAAATATCAAGTTCTTTCCAGCAAACAAACCGGTATATTCGTTCTTATTTGTTGGTTCTTGACCCTCAAAAAAGGTATGCATACTTTTTATTGTATTATCTTTAGTTTGATTTTTTAAGGATTCAAAATCAATATTAGTTAAGTTATATTCAACACCTGACTCTTTAGTAAAATTGCTTGCACCAATTACTTCAATCGTACCCGTATAGTCCATTACATATTTTAAAGCATCTAAACTCAAGGAAGATAAGAGCCCTAAATTATTAGTTGTCTCCATTATATCATTCTTATTATAGACTAGCTCATGTACATTAACATTCTTATCAAGTTTAAGTTCAAATGAAGTAATCAAAAATAGTAATGAAACAAAAAGTAAAGATACCTTATCCTTTTTTATTCCTTTATAGTTATAAACATTAAATACATTTAAAAGAATATTAATAATAAATGGAACAAAAAATAAAATTATAATCCACAAATTAGATACAATATGTTCACCAATAGTTGATGCAAAATCCATTACTTGCCCACCATACGATAAAGCAGATATACCACATATAGTCTTATAAAAGCTATAATAAACCGTAATACTTGAAAATACTAAAGATAGAATGAACATTAAGATAATATTAATAAGAGTACAAGTTCTTTTTCTTTTAAAAAGTGATGATAAAAATGTAACTACATTACTAGCAAAAAATGATGATATAAAAATAAAAACTATACCAAAATCAAAGGTGCGCAAAACAAATACTTTGAATATTAATTCAAGTACAAGTATTAAAGCAAAATTAACTAAAAGTGATTTTCCATAATTCAACTTCATCTTTATCATCTCGCTTAACTTATTATAATATAAAATACAAAAAAAATAAACGTTTTAAACGTTTATTTATTACATCCAGACTTTATTTCTGCAGTATAACCGCTAGTCATATAATAACGTCCATCTTCTGACAAGGTTTGCTCAATCGAAACATGTAATGTGCAATCTGCTGGAACATGACAATTCTGATCTTTTTCAATAACTTTTCCATCAAAGACTTCACCCTTATAACGGCAGTTCTTATCATAATATCCTTCTTTTACTAATTTACGCATATCGACATCTAATCCATCTTTCATTCTAACATAGGCTTTAAAGTCATATGGACTTAAAACATCTCCCTTTTTATATGTGTGATCATTTAATTTTATTTCTTCATCTTCTTCATAGACATAATCAATTTGTCCCATATCTAAGTCAGTTATATACATTTTCCCAGCATCTTCAACGCCTTCTAAATCATACTTACTAAGCATCTTTTTACCATTACCTAATGCAGATAACATTGTTGGCATAATAAGTATAGCAACAACCCCAAGTATACTTAATACGGCAAGTAATTCAACTAATGTAAAACCTTTATTCTTCATATTTTATCTCACGATCCTTACTATATAAACAACCACAATAATCTTGTCTATACAAATTATATTCTTTTGAAAATTCTATGCTTTTCTTATATCCATCTCTTTTCTTAAAGTCGGAATATAAAAACTTAACATTTACTTCACTAGCTATTCTTTCACCTATTTTATTAATAACTTGACTGTTCTTATGAGGAGAAACAGTTAAGGTAGTAGCAAAATAGTCAAAACCTAACTCTTTTGCTTTCAATGCGGTATATTTAAGTCTTATGCCAAAGCACACACTGCATCTTCTTCCACCTTCTAATTCCTCAGTCAAATATTTTGTAGTATCCCTCCACTTTTGATTATCATAATCACAATCTAAGAAATTTATATTCCATTCCTTAAGCAGCCTTATTTGTTCACTTTTTCGCATTTCATATTCTTCCTTAGGCTCAATATTGGGATTATAATAAACTACTGTTATATCAAAGTATTCTTTTAATCTATCGATACAAGCAGATGAACAAGGGCCACAACAACTATGTAATAAAATACTCTTTTTCCCATCTAATTTACTTATGATATCCATCATCATATTATCATAATTAATTTTCATTAATATCTCCCCCTGGTGTTGTTGGAGTTTCTATACTCACATCTGTATCATACTTCTTAAAGAAATAATTATCCTCTGTTCCATCTAAGTAAAGAGTACCATTAGAAGTTATCTTATTAGTAGCTATTATATCTAAATACTTATTTAAAGATTTTAATCTCTTTGCATTAATATAGACAACATTTTTATCATTCATTGATAAAAGAAATCTATATTCGTCAATTACTTGATTTTGTTTGTTATATGATGGCTTATATTCAATATCATTTATCATATAAAGTATTCCATCATCAAGTTCACTTAAATTAGAAGCAAGAGTTTTCATAACCTCATCTGGTGTCGTATTAAGAAGTGTTGGTATTCCAATTAAATCATCACTCTTAGCATCAATTAGTTCTCCATCACTTAAAGCAACCTTATCTTCGAGTTTTACTAAGAATATAGGTCGATTTTCTTCTATTTTAATCTTTAAAGTAAAATTCCAACCATATTTTATATCGGCACTTTTTACATAAGGATTTTCCTCAAGTTCCTTACTTAATTTTCTAGGACTAATAGATGCAAATGAAGGATAATCATTTAAATCTAATTCTCTTATTATCTCAATATCTGTTAACCTTTTATTTCCAATAATATCAAAATGCCTAATTGGTTTTTTATAAATCGAGATACATACACATACAACAATGTATAATATTAGCACAAGAACTAGAGTTCTAGCTATATTAATTCTTTTTTTTGTGCGTTTCTTTTCCCTAGTTCCCATACTTTTCACCTTCAATCCTATTTTACTATTTTCTTTAACTCATTATAAATAATGGTTGCTGAATCATTTATACTTAATTTACTTAAATTATTTTTGATTTCTAATACTCTCTTTTCATCATTTAAAATACTATCAATTTTACTTTCTAAAGTAGAAGTAGTTAAATCACTTTCTAATATCATCTCTCCAGCTTTTGCCTCTACTATCGATAAAGCATTATAATATTGATGATTATTAGCTACATATGGACTTGGTATAAATATTGCTGGAAGTGATAAAGATGTTATTTCAGCAATACTAGATGCCCCAGCACGACATACAATTAAATCCATATCTTTCATAAGTCCACTTAAATTATCTACATAAGGTTCAATAAATACATTTTTAGGAAATTTATGCTTTTTAAATTCTTCATAATAAGGATTCCCCGTAATATAAAGTATTTCATAATCATATTTTCCTGCATTTTCTAAATAACTGAATAATTTGTCATTTATAGATTTACTTCCAAGCGAACCATTAAATATCAATACACTTTTTTTCTTCTTACTTAAACCAAATTTAGTTTTATCAATACGTTCTTTTTTTAATGCTCCCTCACCAACAGGATTACCTGTTAAAACGACATTTCTATGTTTAATTTGACTCATTGAATCTTTAAAGCTTACTCCAACAGTATCAACCATCTTGAGTAATCCTTTATTAGCTTTACCAAATATACTATTCTGTTCGTGAATAAATGATGGGATTCCACACTTTTTAGCAGCTTTTATAACTGGATAAGTAACATACCCACCTACACCTACAACACAATCGGGCTTAAATTCTTTTATAATGTTTACACACTTTTTTATCGCTGATTTGATTAAAAAGACATTTTTTACATTTCTGCCCATCAATTTAAGAGAAGTTGAAAGTCCATATATCTCGATTGGAATATATTTTATTCCTCTTTTTGGAACAATATCTTTTTCCATCCTATTATGTGTACCTATATATATAAACTCACTTTTTGGTTCCATTTCTTTAATTTTATCAATTATCGCTAAGGCAGGATAAATATGTCCACCTGTACCACCGGCTGTAATTATTACGCGCATAATCTTCACCTCTTAATATAATTATATAATATTTATAAGCAAAAATAATAAGAAAATAACACAAAAATGTAAAGAAAAAAGAGATTAATAACTTAATCTCTTAACATCTTCCTTTATATTTCCAGCCCCATCAACAAAATAATCGGCAATTAAACCATAGACATCATTGAAAAGTTCCTCATATTCCAATAGTTCATC
This sequence comes from uncultured Muribaculaceae bacterium, assembly GCA_964458035.1. Lineage (GTDB taxonomy): Bacteria > Bacillota_I > Bacilli_A > RF39 > UBA660 > CAG-582. The sequence goes on from CAYWFZ010000048.1 coordinate 9,203, forward strand.
TGCTTCAAAATCTTTAAATAAATCTAAATATTCTTCTGCTTCTGCCTTGTAATTTCTATACGCTTTTAAAACATCCCAATGTTTCTTATGATCATTAAAGAAATCACCTAATATTTCCATAGCTTCATATTCACCATATCTATTTGTTGAATAATGTATAACTGGTTCAAAACAATGAACAGTATCTTCTTGTGATTCAACTGAGTAATATAATAGATGTGCATGTCTTAAGAAAATTGTATCATTTGTTGGATCTAAAACATATGCAAACTCACCGTCACTAACATAAACCACCGCATGGTTAGCAATTTCAGGCTTTTTTTCACCCTTTAAATAATACTTACCAACAACAACCTTCGCATCATACCCAAGGCTGTTAAATACATCAGCCATATTATGTGCTTCATTTAAACAAACACCTTCACCAATAGCAACATTAGCACCTCTAATGGAATTAAATTCAACCACTGGCTCTGAATATTCAAAAGCACCATAAGAAAAATATCCTTTAGCAAGCATTGTTCTATATAAGGCAAAATCTCCTACTATATCACGGGTTTCTCTGACTTCTTTAATCTTTTCTGCAATTAAATCAATATACTCTTTATAGTAAACATTTAAATCAGCATCTATATCATCTAATGCTTCTTCTACATCATCTAAATTTTCAAGAGCATCTACTACTTTTTCTTCTACATCTACTTGATTATTATCTTCTTGATTCTTTTCCTCATTATTCTTTGTACTTTTTTCTTTTTGATCATCTTTATCTTTATCAAAATCAAAAGCATCTCTTTCAATTCCAAAATCTTCCATTATAGTTGGTGCATTATAACCTGCAATTCCAACACCAATAGCTAATGATAATATAGCTGGTAAATAACTTTTAGCATTCTTAAATAAACCCACTTGAATCCCTCTTTTCGAGTGGTTATTATAACATATCGGATATATACAGTCAAATTTAGGTAAATAAAAATAGATGACTAAGCATCTATTAATTATTCATATAAAAGGCATAATATTCATCAAAAGTAATGCCTTCATTATAAACTTTGGTAGCAAGTTCTACCCCTAGGTATCTATAATGCCACGACTCATAACTAAAGCCTGTAATTTTCTTCTTACCCTCAGGATATCTTAAAATAAAACCATATTTATAAGAATTATTAATAAGCCATTCATAAGCTTTAGAATTCTTAAAAGTCGATGCAACTGTACTATCTTTAGAATAAATATCTAAAGATAGCCCTGTTTGATGTTCAGAAAACCCTGGTCGTGCTGCAATACTATCCGCATAAGTTGTCCCCTTTTGGTTCTCATATTCCTTATAAACTGAAACCTGAGAATCATAATCTCGATAAGCAGATACTACTATCAAATATACTCCTTCTTTATAAGCATCTTCCCACATTCTTTTAAATGCTTCATATACTTCACTTCTTATTTTCTTTTTTTCGCCATAATAATATTTTATTGATATATCTACTAAGTCATCAGGTGCATATTCGCTTCCTAGTTCATAATATTTATTAACTATTATACCATACTCCTTACTAAGGTCAGTTGTCTTTGTCTCCGTATAAAAGTTTCTACTCGTAAAAGTATTAACAGATGCGACTATTTCATCATAATTATATCCTTCAGTTCCATGATATTTAAAGAAATCATCCTCTTTAGTAATTACTTGCCCTAAGTATTCATCCAAATTTTTAAACATAAAATATTTGCATTTAACAAAGTGCGGTATAAATTCATTATATTGATAAGTTAAGATAATTGCTTCTTCATCATCACTTAATTTATCAATAATTATTTTAGTTTCTTCATCAGTATATCCCAAATTTAAAAGTGCATACTCATTAGTTTTAGTATACAAATACTCATCAACCTTTTTATTAATAATAGGTACAATAATTATAAGTAAAACTATAATAATTAAAAGTATTTTAGGACCTTTCTTTAATTTATAAGTACGCGCCATAATACCACCTTACTAACTTAATTATATACTAAAAAAAAAGAGAACTCAATAATGAGTTCAATTTGATATCTCTTAGTTAACAGAATCTTTTAATTT
>CAYWFZ010000049.1:0-6475 GCA_964458035.1 uncultured Muribaculaceae bacterium
TAATTTGATATAATTGTTCTAGAAGTGAGGCAAAGATATGAACAAGAAGAGAAAAGCTGCAACCGCGATTGCCGTAGTTTTATTTATGTTGGTCGCATTAGAAATAGTTTATATTTTTAGTGAACTATATACAGAAAATGATATTAATTCAGTACCTACTATAACTGATGCTATTAAATTTAAAGAAGAATATGAAGCATTAAATGGTGTAAGTAATGCAAATGGAGTACAAAATCGCTCTATATTAATAGATGAAGATAATCCACTTATTTATGCTAATGAAAATGACATATTAAGTATGATTGAAAATAAGGAAAGTTTTGTTGTTTATTTTGGATTCTCAGCATGTCCTTGGTGTAGAAGTGTAATACCTTCTTTAATATCAGCTGCAAAAGAGAATGGTATTACGAAAATATACTATGTTGATGTACTTAATATTCGCGATAAATATGAACTTAATGAAGATAATAAAGCAGTTAGAACAGTTGAAGGAACTGAAGGGTATTACAAGTTGCTTCAGGCAATGGATTCAATACTTGATGATTATGCACCATTAACTTATAAAACTAAGAAAAATAAGACAAAGAAAGTTAAAATAAATGAAAAACGTATATATGCTCCAAATATTATAGCAGTAAAAAATGGTAATCCGGTTGCATTAGAAGATGGTATAATTGATGAATTAACTGATTCTCATATGGATTTAACAGATGAGATGAAGTGTGAAATAAAAGAAAGATTTAAGTGTCTATTTGAATCTTTAAAAGAAGACAATATTGTTTGTGATATAGATACGGGAAAATGTTAATATAAAAACGGAAGTTTATTTCTTCCGTTTTTCTTTGGCCTTCTTTTTTTCTTGCCTTAATTTTTCTTTATCTTTATTTAGTTTATTCTTTAAGATAATGCGTTTATTGAATACCTTCATATCGGGGAATGATTCAATAAGCCTTCTATGTAGTATTGTTTTACTAAATAGTATTTCTTTAACTTTCTTGGTTATTGCTTCTGTTGAATCACATCTAATATTTGATGAGATATTTTTTAGAGTAATAATAATATTAAATGAAAGTATTATATCAATTATTGTAAGTATAGATAGAGTAATGGCTGAGTATTTAATTATATTATCAGGCATTGTATCAAGAGTACTAAGTATAAATGGATTTAAAATGTACATCATAAATAATGCTAGGAAACCAAAAGGTATCATAGTCTCTAAACATATACGACCATTTATATTATATTTATATTGTGAGTAGTCCCACCATCTGTTTTTAAATACTTTTTCCATTATATATGATGTAGTGTACTCAAGAATTGATGCAATTACGATGGACATAAAATATAACACGATGGGAGATGACATATATTTAGTTAAAAATATAACAACGAATATTGCACCAAAACCATATATTGGACATATTGGTCCAGTTAAGAATCCTCGATTAACAAATTTATGTGTATCAAATAATCTACAAAATATTACTTCAACTATCCATCCGCCGAAAGAATAGATAAAAAACATAAGTATTAGTTGATAAATGTATTCCATAATATCACCTCATCCATTATAACATGTATATATTATTTTATTAAAGTTTTTTTCTAATATGTTACTTATTAATTTAAAAATAAATGTATTTATGTTATAATTTTAGTAGAGATGAGGAGTAGCTTATGAAGTTTATAAAGTCATTTGTAAAAAAGCCAAGAAATGTATATTTTAGTATTATTGCGATGATGACAATAGTGTCTGGTTTAGTATCTATTTCATTTTCTTATTTTATAGATGAATCTAGTACTGAAGGAGTAATGGAATTTAAAAAAATTGATAATAGAATTCAATCACCTGATTTAGTAGATGGAAATATTGCACTTGCACCTCATGAGACAAAAGAAATTGAATTATATATTATGAGTAATAATAATATGACGACTAAATATAAATTAGTGTATGAAACTGATAAAAATGTTAAGATTTATACAGATAAAGAAATGGATGAAACAATTGAAGCAAAAGAAGTTAAGAATTATAAACTAACTGTTTCTAATTTTGAAGATACATCTGTTCAGTTTGAATTAAAGATACTATCTAGTAATATCAATACAGATGTTACTACTGATAGTAAGACAGTTGAAGTATTAGAATAAAAAAAGCTCTTATTTTAGAGCTTTTTTCTTTTTATCTTGAGTTTTTATAAAATCACGAGCTTCATCAAATATATCTAAGATGAGTCTATTTATTTCAGAGTAGAAACTATTTCCTTTCAATAGAATTTTATCTATCTCTGTTTGAATAGAACTGATGAAAGATTCACTATTTAAAGATATAAGACGTGCTTTATTTAAAGCAAGTTCTTTATATACCAATTTTAAATGATAAGGTAGGATAAAATTATTTATCTTTGACATTAGTTCCAACTCTTCTAAAATATCCCTTTTTAAACTATTTTCGACTAGTGTTTTGATATCGTTTTCTGAGTATCCATCTATCATTGGGAATGTAGAAATGATTTCTCTTGTTGGCAATATTTTGCCACCAAATAAGGCAAAGTTTTCTTCGTATTGTGGAACAGTTCCAATCATTAAATATTTTAAGTAAATTAGATAATCTCTTACCTCATTATCTTCAACTGTGTCAATGTAGCTTTGAATCATTTGAACATAGTTAACTGTTACTTGGGTATGATAAGTTTCACTGAAGATTTCATCTTGTATGCGTGATAGTTCATTCTTATTATCGACAAATGCTTGAACTCCAAATGTCTGCTTTATTTTATAGAAACCATTATATGTGAAATTTAACATAGAAGTAAAATAATTGTTTTTTCGCATTTTTGAGAAAGCTTCAGCATTTCCATCTGTTGCTTCGACAACAGTAATATTACTTATATCAAATCTAATATTAAGTTGTCTATAGTTTGATTCATTTAATCCCATGTTAAGGAATTTATCTTTTTCTAGTCTTAAGGCTGTTGGAAGTAGATTTAGGAGATTTTTATATTCATCTCCTAAATCATTTTTTCTTTCAAACTCGATAAGTTTAAGATAGATTCCAACAATGGAATTAGATAATTCTTCCCATGATTTAACTTTATCCTCGTTTATTTTTCCCACAGTAACATCCCCTTGGATTAATATTCTAGCATAAATTTAGATAAAGTGATATAATTATTTTATAAAGATTCGGAGGTATATATATGAAGTATATATCGTTTGTTGTTCCATGTTATAATTCGGAAAGCTATATGAAAAAATGCATTGATTCTTTGTTAGTAGGAAAAAATGATGTTGAGATAATTATAATTGATGATGGTTCAACTGATAAAACAGGAGAAATAGCTGATAAATACGCTAAGAAGTATCCTAAAATAGTGCGTGTAGTTCATCAAGAAAATGGTGGACATGGTGAAGGAATAAATGCTGGTTTAAGAGTAGCTAAAGGTAAATACTTTAAAGTTGTTGATAGTGATGACTGGGTAGATGAAAGTGCTTATAAGAAGTTACTTGCTAATATAAAAAATATTGATTCAGATTTAATAGTAATGAATTATACTTATTCTTATACAGATGGAAGAAAAGATCAAACTATAAGATTTTCCAATGTATTTAAAGATGGAGAAGAAATTACTTGGGATGAAATGGGCAGATGGGGTTTAACTCAATATCCATCACTTCACTCTATGATGTATAAAAAAGAAGTATTAGATAAAACAGATATTGATTTACCTAAACATGTTTTTTATGAAGATAATCTATTTATCTACTTACCATTAGTGAATACTAAAACAATATATTATATGGATTTAGATTTTTATAGATACTTTATAGGAAGACCTGATCAATCAGTACAAACAGCACAGATGATTAAGAGAAGTTCACATCAAGTTTTAGTTTCTAGAACAGTTTGTAATAAGTATGATTTAGCAGCTATTGAATGTAGAAAATTAAGAAGACTTATGAGAAGAGAATGTGTATTTCTTATGACGATTGGTACAATATTTTCGCGCCTTTCTAAAACATCTGAGGGAGAAAAACAGTATAAAGAACTATGGGAAAGTGTTAAAGAGGAAAATCCTAAACTATATAAGTCTATGATTCCATTTAGCAAAGCTGCCTGTGTTAGTCTTCCTGGTAAGTTTGGTAGATTTATATCTCTAACAGGATTTAAATTAGCTCATAAATTAGTTAAATTTAATTAAGAGGGTAATACCTCTTATTTTTAATGTGTTAAGAAGAATGATATGATATAATACAAAAAAGGATGATGTATATGAAAGAATTATTAGTTCCAGTTGGAAATATGAATTCTTTAATGGTTGCAATTAATGCAGGAGCAGATGCTGTTTATTTAGCTGGTAAAAAGTATGGTGCGAGAGCAAGTGCAGTTAACTTTGATGATGAAGAAATGATATGTGCAATTAAGTTATGTCATCTTTATGGTGTAAAAATATATGTTACAGTAAATACTTTAATATATGAATCGGAGTTTGATCATGTTTTAGAGTATGTTATCTTTTTATATAAAAATGGAGTAGATGCGATTATTGTACAGGATATAGGTTTAATTAGTTATTTGCGAGAATTCTTACCTGATTTAGAAATACATGCATCAACACAAGTTCATAACACTAATGATAAGACATTAAAGTTTTTAAAATCTCTTGGAGTAAAAAGAGTAGTGCTTGCTCGTGAATTATCAGTTGATGAAATAAAAAAACTAGAAACAGATATTGAGTTAGAAGCCTTTATTCATGGCGCTATATGTGTTTCATACTCGGGTGAGTGTTTATTTTCTTCTCGTTTACTTAATAGAAGTGGTAATCGTGGAGAATGTGCACAGATGTGTAGACTACCTTATGAACTTTATTTAGGAGATGAATTAGTAGCAACTGATGGGAACTTTTTACTTTCTCCTAAAGAACTCAATACATCATCAAGCTTTATTAAAATAATGGAATCAAATATTTATTCTCTTAAGATTGAAGGAAGACTTAAAAGTCCAGAATATGTTGGATGTGTAACAAAATTATATAGATCTTTAATTGATGAATATGAAGCATCTGGAAAATGCCATGTTGATCCAGAATTACTCCATGACATAAAGACAATTTTTAATCGTGACTTTACTGAAGGTTTTATATTAAATTCATCTTTAAATGACTTAATGAATGTTAAAACAAGTAATCATCAAGGTTCTTACTTAGGAAAAGTCGCAGATATTTATAAGAAGTACATTAAGGTAAAATTAAGTGATGACTTAAGTCAAGGTGACGGGATAAGATTTAAAGGTTCAAATGAAGGAATGATAGCTAATTTCATCTATGATACAAAAGAGAATCTAATTAATTCAGCTAAATGTGGAGAATGTGTTCTTTTAGATAAAAGATTTGGAGTTAATCGCGGAGATGAAATAGCTAAAACTTTTAGTGTTAAAATTCGTGATAAATATACAAATTTAAGTGAAAAGAAAATACTAATTGATATGAAATTTACTGCACATCAAGGCGAGACTTTGACTTTATCTATAAGTGATGGAGAGCATGAAGTAACTAAAAATTATGGCACAGTTGAAGCATCAATTAACCATCCAATTGATGATGCAAGAATAAATGCGCAATTATGTAAGCTTGGAAATACTCCATTTATTTTAAATAATATGGATATTGTTGTTGATAAGTCTTCATTTATTAACATTAAAGATATAAATGAAGTTCGTAGACTTGCAACTGATGAACTAATTAATTTAAGAGAAAATAAGAATAGAAAAGAAGATTTAAATATATCTAAAAAAAGTACTGAGTATACTAAAACTTATAATGAAAATGTATGTATTTCTGTATTGGTTAGGAATGAAGAACAATTAAAATATTTACTTGATAAGATTGATAGGATATATGTTCCAAATAAAGCATTATATAATAAGTATAAGGATTATTCTAACGTAGTTTATAGAACTAATCGAGTAAGCGATACAGTTGAGTCTAAATCATTAGTAACTGAACTTGGTGCGCTAGAGTGTGGTGGAGTTGGTGACTATTTCTTGAATGCTACTAATCATGAATCGATTAATATTTTAAGTGAGTATTTAGACGTTATTACTTTATCTTGTGAACTTGAGGACGAAGAAATTGAACGTATTATGAATTATTATAAAAATAAAGTAAATGTTGAAATTCTAATTTATAGTAGAATTGAACTTATGCTTATGAAGTATTGTCCATTAAAATATTTAGTAAATAAGGATAAGTTTCCGTGCAATGTTTGTTCAAAGGGTCAATACTATCTAGCAATGGGACAAAAAAATACAACTGGTGATAAGAAGAAATTTCCTCTTGTTACAGATGTAGAAAATCATACTACACATATTTTAAATCACGAAGTTACTGAAAAAATAGACAAGGTATCGTTTTATAAGAGTATTGGTATAAGAAATTTCCGTATAGAATTATTTGATGAAGGAATAAGTGAA
>CAYWFZ010000049.1:6575-10853 GCA_964458035.1 uncultured Muribaculaceae bacterium
GAGTATTGGTATAAGAAATTTCCGTATAGAATTATTTGATGAAGGAATAAGTGAACTAGACAGAATAATTAGGTATGTTAAGGAGAAGTTATGAAAGAAAGAATGTTAATTATATGTATATCCGTAGTTTTATTATTATCGGGGTGTGGTAAAAGTGAAGAGGAAAGTGCACGTACATTAAATAACTATAAGGCTAACGAAGTATGTAAGAAACATATTGTTGATGAGGTTGAAGGTGAGACATTTGAGTCAGACAGTAATGTCTATTTAATATATGATGAATTTAATTTTGTTAAGTCAGCTATATATCAAAGTGTAGCAGTTTTAGATTCATCAGCTCCCTATAGTCGTGAAATGTATGAACGTATAAGAAATATATACTCTAGTATTGATGGGGTTAATGTAATTTACTATGATACTAAAGATAGTTTAGTTTTAGAAGTAAGATATGATTATGATAAGATTGACTTGAGTACTTTTAGGACTAAACTAGGAGATTTATTAGATAAGGATAGTTTGCTTGGAAGTGCTAAGACTATACCAGTTACAGTTGAAAAGTTTAAGAGTATTGAGCTAGATGGTTATGAATGTGAGGAAAAGTAATGGAAATATATTATGTTACAGGTAATAAAGGAAAAGTTGAATTAATAAATATGATTTATAAGGATATGGATGTTCATGTTATACAGGAAGATATGGAAACACCAGAAATTCAACATTTTGATTGCAGGGAGGTTGCCAAATTTAGTGCTGAATTTGCTGCTAATTATTTAGATAAGCCAGTATTAAAAAATGATTCTGGTCTTGTAATTGAAAGTCTTAATGGTTTTCCTGGTGCATTTGCTAAGTATGCTGAGGAGTCTCTTGGAAGTGAAGGGTTCTTAAAACTACTAGAGGGTGAAAAGAACCGCAAGTGTTACTGGGTTGAAGCGTTAGCCTACTGTGAGCCTAAACATGATCCAGTTGTTTTTGAATCTCGTAGTTATGGTGTTATAGCAGAAGAGGCAAGAGGAACTAGAGGATACCCTTATGATAAGATATTTATACCTGAAGGGGACACTCGTACATTTGCTGAGATGAGTGAAGAAGAACAGCTTAAGACTTTTGATACAAAAGCTTATATGGATTTACTTAAACATTTATTTAAAAACCAATAAAAAAAGAACTATTTTTATAGTTCTTTTTCTCTTTCATATAATTGTTTTAAGTAAAGTGTCGAAAAAAAGTTTTAGGGGGAAAGAAATGTTTTTAGGTTCTTAAAATATTTAAGAATTAATTTTTTACACTTACTTAAACACCAGTCTCATGTGTATGAGATTAATAATCAAAAATTTCGACATTTAGTCATTAAATAAATTAAATATTAAAAAAATTATTATATGCATTAAGCTTCACATTTCTTTAAAAGGGTGCGAGCCATTTTAAATCTAGTACTTATATCCGAAAATACAAGTATGTGACACTAGTGAATAATAAGTAAGCATCCTGCTTATTTATTATTATTGACGAATGTTGAATAGTCATGGTGTACTTCTTATGAATTATTTCCAAACTAACACTTTCTGTGTGTTAAATTCCAAACTACACACACCTACTTCAGCAGTTTTATAAAAACCTAATCGTGAATAGAAGTGTTATAATTCTTACTTCGTCTAGGATAACTATACTATAAATATTTTAACTTGTCTTAAAATTGTTTTAATTTATTTTTATTGGACGGTAAATTTTACAAAAAAAGAGATTAGAAATCCCTTTTCTTATAAAACTTAATTGAAAGAAAGTATGATATGGTTATTGATATTACAACCAATATACTTAAGACTTGCACACCATTTCTTTGAATATAGTTTATTATAGATACAAAGTCTATAAAATCTTTATCAAATACGTTGATATAGACACTTAGAATAGAGCCTATTCCTAGAAGTAGCATTACGATACTTAGTAAAACTAAGCGAGATTTTTCACACCCAACTTTATATATAATTGGATAAAAAATTGAATCTACTAGCAAACTAGTTCCTTCTAACATTATTAAGTATTTTAACATATCTGTATTAAGTCCATTATAATTTGGCCTTGCAATAAAATATACTAAATAATATATTACTAATCCAACAAAGAAAGATGCTATTACCATTATAAATGTATAGATAAATCTAGCTGATATTATTTGTTTTCTTGTTAATGGTAGAGAAAGTGTATAACTATCTGTATTAAAGAACTCATCTGTCTGGAAAGTATTAATTGTATTTGTAAGAAGTATTAATGGTAGTGCACATATTGCAAGAAGGTAATTACCTAAAGAAACACTAATAAGTACTGAACCTACAAATATAATTAGTAAATTTTTCCAAGTATTCTTTAAATAGAGAAAATCTTTTATAATTAATCCTCGCATATTTGCCCCCTTATATATAAAAGCATGATATTATCTAATGTTGTAATATTTTTTATGTATTTATTGTATTCTTTTTTCATGCTTTTTTTATCAATTAGAACTTGATAATCTAGTCTATTTTTCTTATATCTTATAATATCTTTTTTATTAAATTTTTCAAATTCTTCTTTTGTTAGTTCTAACTCAATATAAGATTCTTTTATTTCTTTAAGTGGTTTATCGAATATTAATTCTCCATTTGAGATAAATATTACATCATCTGCAATATGTTCTAGGTCGCTTGTTATATGAGTTGATAAAAGAATTGAGTTTTCTTTATTGGCTACAAAATCTTCAAACATATCTAATACTTCACTTCGCATAACGGGATCTAGTCCTGAAGTTGGTTCATCTAAAATTAAAACTTTTGGGTGCCTTGCAATACAAGCAGCTATTTCTATTTTCTTTTTCATACCTGTTGAAAATTTCTTTATCTCTTTGTTTTTAGGTAATTTAAAGTTTTTTATATATTTAAAAAATAGTTTCGAATCCCATTTCTTATAGATGTTTTTCATTATTAGATTAATATCCATTATAGTGAATGTTTCATTAAGGAATGAATCATCAAATACAACTCCGATATCCTCTTTTAAAGAATCTTTATAGTTTTCTCCAAATACTTTGACTTCGCCCGAATCTTTATGCATAACATTTAAGATACATTTTATGAGTGTAGTTTTACCGGCACCATTTTCACCTATAAGACCAACTATCTTTCCTTTAGGTATTTTTATTTCAATGTCTTTTAAGGCAAATTCTTCAAATTTTTTATTTAAGTTTTTTACTTCAATATTCATAAATTTTCCTTTCTATGTTGTCTTATAGATATTATAACATAAAATGTCTATATTATGTTATAATTGGATTATGAAGGTATATTTTTATTATTTAATTGGAATTAATATATGCGCATTACTTTTATATGGAATAGATAAGTTAGCTGCTAAATTAAATGTGAGAAGAATTCCCGAGAAGGTTCTTTTAAACTTATCTATTTTTGGTGGAGTATATGGTGGTTTAATTGGAATGTATTTATTTCATCATAAGACAAGAAAGAAAATTTTTATAAGAGTAAATGTAGCATGTTTTATTATATATACTTTATTTAATCTTTATTTTTGGAGGAATGTATGAAACTTGAATACTTTTTGAAAAAATATATTGTTGTTACCAAAAAAGATGGTAAAAAGATTTCTGGAATACTTATGGATATACTAGAAGGGGACTCTGAAGATATGGGGTTTATTACATTAGTTATTAGACAAGATAATGGTAAATATAAAAATACTCATTTAATTGAAGTAGAAACTATTGGAGAAGTAGAATAAGTGTGTTATAATTTAGTTGCAGTGCCTACTGCATTTTTTTTTGCAAAAAACATTCAAGATGTTGAAAAAAATTAAATATATGGTATCATTATATTAACGAAGGATGTGTTTTAGTGAAAAAAAGTTTATTAGGTTTAGCTGCCTTGATTGGTAGTTTTGGAGTAATTAATAATGTTCAAGCTGCTCCAATTGATGATGCTTGGAATAAAATTGTTAAAGATGGTGTGTTTGAAGCTGCTTGTGTAGAACCTACAAAAGAAAACGATCCTATGGGGTTATTAGCAGAATCTTCAACACATTGGTACTTGCATGAAACATTTGGTGATAATTATGGAGGCTCCCTTTACTTAAATCAAAATAATGAGTATGAGTTAGATATTTATATAATTGAATGTGGGTCTGATGGTGCATGTAACATTGAAACTTCTAAAAATGGAGTGGTCAATGTTAAATGGCAAGAGACAAATTCAAGTGTTAGAACTTTAATTGATGAATATACTGAAAAAGTAG
>CAYWFZ010000050.1:0-10504 GCA_964458035.1 uncultured Muribaculaceae bacterium
AACACTCATTTTAGTTTTACCAACAGCTGTTGGTCCAGTAATTACAATTATCATTACAACACTTCCTTAAATATATGATTTTATTATATATAACTCACTTATTCTAGTCAATTAAAAAACATTACGTATAGTAATGTTTCTTAGAAATGTTGTAAGATACTGGTGTTTTCAAACTCACCATTTTCTTTTTTATCTATTTTTTCATTTTTAATATTACCTGTAACATTATTTAAGACTATATTATCAAATTTAGATTTTCCAACATATATGAATGAATCTACTTCTAATACTAAATTATTTACTTCAAATTTACTATCTTTAGAATACTTCATTTCTTCTAAATTGAATAGATAGCCTTCCTTATTGGTAACTTTATGGTTATCTGCATCGATTGTTATTGGTTTTGTTATAACTAAATTATCTGTTAATTCTTGGTCTGCAAGTAGCTTAATTGTATCGTTTTCCTTAGCTACTGAAACAGCTGTTTTTAAATCACTGTAGTAGATTGTGTCTAAACCTGTTCCAACAGATACTGTAGGATATTTAATAACCCAAGTATTATCTAATTCGTCATAGTCAAATACGATGCTTGTACCATTAAATACCACTGTAAAGCTTGTAACGTCTTTATCTCCCTTAAGTTCAATTATACCATTTTCTGATAAGTATTCATAAATATAGGCATGATTTGAAATAACTAACCAAGTGTTTGGATCACTCATCTCTAAATCACTTAAGTCTAAATCATCAATGTTACTAATAACATTTGATTCTTCATTCGTTTTTGTAACTTTTATATATTCTTCTGTTTCTTCTGGACATTTTACTTCATCAGTCTCAACGCATTTTCCAAATACAACAACCTTCATGTTTGCATGTTTTACAACTGGTTCTTCTGGATTTGGATTAACTGGTTCAGTTGGACCAACTACTACTGGTAAAGTTGGTTTTGGTTTATCTTCATCTGGTGAAAGTATTGGTCTTGTAGTTGTTGTAGTTGGAGAAGCTGTTGTAGTCGTAGTTGTTACTACTCTTTTTGCTGTTGTAGTCGTTGTAGTTGTTGACTTCTTTGTTGTTTTTGCTTTAGTTGTTTTCTTTTTTGTACTAGATGATGCTACTACTTTCTTTGTCGATGTAGAAGATTCAACTTTCTTCGTTGTTGTTTTTTCGTTAGTTGTCTCAGCAGTTCCAGTTGGTGCAGTTGTTACTTCTTCTTGAGCATTATCACTAGTTTCTCTAATCCACTTTGCAACAAGAGTAATATCTTCATCTATGGACTTATCAAAATTATATTCTTGTCCATCAAGATACCAACCATCAAATATATATCCATCTTTTGTTGGAACTGGGGCTTCTTCGATTTTAGAACCATTTTTTACAGTTATATTTTTTATTTCGGATCCACCATTAGTCTTAAATGATACAGTTTTGTTATCATTAAAGAAACATCCACTTATAAAAAATAATCCTACTATTAATATTACTAAAGTCATTCTTATTTCTTTTAATTTTTCCACTTCCAACACCTCTTAGTATAATTATATATGAGTGTTAACAACTAGTAAATTCGATTGTAAATAAAACTTTAAACTTTACTCTAATTTGATATTTTTATTTTAACTTTATTTTTTCGACACTTTTTGATAAAATATACTTTAGTTAAGGGGCGAAACTTATGAAAAAGTTACCAGATATAATAATATTAGATGAAAGTGATAGAAGATTACATCAAAAGTCTGAGGAAGTTGTATTTCCTTTAGATGATGCAACTAAGAAAAAAATATATGATTGCTTAGATTATTTAGAGATGAGTCAAGATGAAAAGTTAGCTGAAAAGTATGATTTACGTGCTGGTATGGGTTTATCATTCTGTCAAATTGGTATTATGAAAAGAATATTTGTAGTATCAGAAGATTATGGCGATGGAACATTTGGAAGATATATTGTAATAAATCCTAAAATTATAAGTCATTCCGAAGAGTTAATATTCGTGGGCGAAGGTGAAGGATGTTTATCAGTAAATAGGCCCACCGAAGGAATTGTTCCAAGATTTGCAAGAATGCGAATAAAAGCATATGATGAAGAGGGTCAAGAATACGAAATTCGAGTTCGAGAAGACATAAGTGTTGCATTCCAACATGAAATGGATCATTTAGATGGAATTCTTTTCACAGATAAAATAGATAAAAACAATCCTTTTAAAGACAGAAATAAAATGAGAGAAATTTAATTCTCTCATTTTTCTTTTATATCAACACTTAATTTTATAGATTTAGATAAATCAGCATCGTCTGCACTATCCTTATCCAGCCAGAATTTTAAGTTTACTATATCTTCACTCTTAGAGGCTAACGAGGATGTGTATACTATGCCATTTACAACATCACTTAACATCTTTATTTCACTATCATTTATTGATACAGCCACTTTATTTACGTCTATTGAATTTTCTTCTTTACTTGTGTTTGTCACAATTACCTGATAGTCTGTTGAAAACTTACTTTTATTAACAATTTTAAATATATTTGAGGGTGATTCAGAAATTCCTTGTTGAAAAGTCATGGGATATTCACCAAATTTAAGTCCCTCTTTACTATTTTCAAATATTACTTTAATATTTTTATTGTTGATAAGTACATCCTTATTGGAATTTGAAAATATAAAATACGTAGTAATTAGACCAACAATTATAAATATAACGGTAATAATAAATATATTTGTTCTTTTTTTCATAATTGCTGAAGTACTCATTATCTAACCCCTAACTATTATAATTATATAAAAATTAAGAATTTGACTCAATAAAGTAACTCATTTTTTATGGTTGTTTACGCAAATTGTATTCTTTCATTTTGGTATTTATTTTTTCTTGTGCATCACTTTTAAAAATAGATGATAAAATATCTTTTATATTTACTGATAAAACATCATTATCACTTCTAAATAGAACTTCTAAATACTCACTAACTTCTTTTGGTAAACATTCATAAATCCCAAGTCTTTTAACTAAAAATTCATAGCTTAAAAGGCTTGCAGAGGATGTATAATACTCAGGAATTGTAAGAAGTTGTAAAATAAATTGAAAAAGCATTTTTCTACTAGTTATTTTATTTGCATATGTGCGATATAAGGGATCATTTTGTAAGTCAGATAAAAGATTTGCAGATGGTATTCTTAAAGTACTGTCTAAATCACACACCTTAATATTACCTTCTTTATCTATAAAAGTGTTCCCTCCATGAAAGTCATAATAAACTAAATCAATACTTTCAAGTTCTTCTAATACTGTTGCAAGACAATCTCCAATATCTTCTACATCTAAGAGCATATATAAATACATAGCTTTATCTAAAGTGATGTAGTCACTTACTATATCAGTTTCATAAACTAATCTATAATCTAGGGTTTCATAGAATCCATTTGGAAGTATATACAACTCCTTAGTAAGCTTATCTTGATTTCTCCATAGCCAGATTAAATTTTCTTTTCTTACGTCATCTATTATTTTATAAAATTTACCATTATGAAATGTGTATTTATAACCATCAAAATCTGCACGATATAAACCGACTTTTTTCATGTGTATCCCCTCTTTTTTTGTCTATTATACACAAAAAGAAAATATATGCAAATAAAAAGGACTAATTATAGTCCTTTAAATGTTTCATAGTTTTCTGCTTCGCTTAATGGTAAAGCTTTTAAGTTATTATCAAATGAGAAACCAAAGTCTTTTGCATCAATTGATAAATCTCTTAAAACATTTATTATGTAGTCAAGTTTGTATTCGTCACCCTCAACATATTCATCTTTATAATCATTATAATCATTTTCTACTTTTCTTACAGCGGATATAAATTCATCGTCATGGTCAGGTATGGCTAGTACATGGTCAACTACTTTATTTAAAAAGCTTAAACGTAATTCAACCTCAACAGATGGTTCGAAATAGTTATAGTTATCAGTATAACCAAAATCTTCTAACTTACTTGCTGGTACTCCAACCAAATATATAGTGTCTCCAGGATGCAAATCATTTCTATCTATGTCATTATATTCTTCAATAAGACTAATATCCCTCATAGCTTTATTAGTATCACTTTCATAAGAGTATACTATTGCTGATAATGTATCTCCTGAATCTACAACATAAGGTATACCACTATATGTTGGTTCATCAAAATACTTTTCGGATAATGTATTTGGTATAATAGCATTAATTGGTCTACTTTTACTTGCTCTACCTAAAGAGAATGCTGCAACACTTACTAATATATATGTTCCGAATATTGCAATTTTTCTTAAACTCTTATTATAGGTAAGCATTTCACCTATGCGTATACCATTATTTCTTACTGTTTTTTTACTAGTTTCTTTTTTCATTTTTTACACACCCTATAATAAGAGTATAAAACAAAGTTTAAGTATCTTCAATTATAAAACAGTTCCATTTACATTAATACCATCAACTGATGTAATGCGAACTTTAACAAAAGTATTATGTGGGCATTCTTTATCAAGGTGCACTTTAATATAATTGTCAGTGAATCCAGAGGTTCCATCTTCTACAAGTACTTCTATAACACTTCCAATAAATTTTTTATAGTAAGCACTTTCAAGTTCATCACTTAACTTTAATATTTCATTAGTACGATTCTTTTTTACAGTATCGTTAACTTGTTTTAAAGTTTCTGCTTTTGTACCATTTCTTAGAGAAAATGGAAATGTATGTATTTTAGAGAATCCAATAATCTTTAAGTTATTGATAGTTTCTTGCATATCTTCATCGGTTTCTTCAGGAAATCCAACTATTAAATCCGTTGTTATATTTACATTTTCTCTTATACTTCTAAGTCGATTAATCATCTCTTTATATTCATCAACATTATATTTTCTGTTCATTAATTTTAAGACATGGTCACTTCCACTTTGTATTGGAACATGAAAATGACTACAAATTTTATTATTAACTTTTAGTTCACCCATGAATTTATCATCTAATTCAGTTATCTCGATAGAAGATATTCTAATTCTTTTTAAATTGTCATACTTGGATGCTTCATGTATTAAATCAGTTAAATCAAAGTCTTCGCCATCACCATAAGATCCTGTATGAATTCCAGTTAAAACAATTTCTTGATAGCCATTATCAACTAAACACTTGATTTCCGAAAGTGCAGTATCTAGTGACTTACTTCTAATTCCCCCACGCATAAAGGGAATTATACAATAAGAACAGAAATTATTACATCCATCTTGTATTTTTACAAATCCTCTTGTTTTTCCTTCAAAGTTGTTTATTTGCATATCTTCAAATTCAATATTTCTTAAATCATAAAACTTAGCTATTTTGTTATTATTTTTCAAAAAATCATCAACAAGTAAAACGAGTTTTGATTTATCTTTATTACCGATTAGAATATCGATATCTAAATCAATTAAAGAAGCCTTATGATGTTCAGCTGAGCAACCACAGACAACAAGACAACATTCTTTATTTTCTCTTCTTACTTGCCTAATAACTTTTCTTGATTTAGCATCTGCTTGATTAGTTACCGTACAAGTATTAACTATAACAACATCTGCAGAAGTAGCATCGCTTGTCTCTTCATAGCCATTTAATTTAAATTGTTCTTTAATATATTCAGATTCATAGGCATTAACTTTACAACCTAGTGTATAGACATAAAATTTCATAAGTATCACTTCACTTTTCAGAGTTATTATAGCACAAAAAAACATTCCTAAGAATGCTTAATTTTAGAAATTATGATATATAATACATTAATCATATAGTATATTACAAATACACATATATAGTAATCTCTTAAAAATATAATAAAGTCATACTTTGTTATGCTAGATAAAGCAAAAAATATAAATGAAATACCGATTAATGGGCATAAGTTATATAATAAACTATTTATCTTGTTATATTTTTTATAATACATCTTTTCAATACACTTAATCGTATAAAATGTAATTATTGAATTAAAAATAATTGATAAAAAATAAATAAAATTAAGCCTTACCATAAGTAAACTTATACTTATTACTTCTAAGAACAAATAAATTACTACATACTTGAGTGCTTTTTTCATCTAGCTAAATCGCTTTGAAGCTTTTTTAAAGCTTTTAAGAAGTCTTCTTCTTGCTTATAATTCATTAAAGAAACTTCTAACTTTGTTTTTGGCATTTCAGTTCCAATGTTCTTTTCTAAATCAACTTTTTTTACATTAACATCAATTTTATTTTGAAATTCATCATCATAATTAATATGTTTACTATCCTTATTTGATAGAAGTTCATCATAACTAATTATGGCATTACTCTCTTGTTCTTCCTCATAACTAGTTAATCTTATATTAGCTGGTTTATAATTTTCTTCTATATTTTTGGTAATAGCTTCTAAATCTATTCTATCTTTTTTTGCTTTTTTTAATACGTTCATTTCTATCTTCCTATTCTTTATGTATTTAAATAATATAATAAAAATCAAGATGACCCAAAGAATTATTCCGGTAATAAGTAAATCATCAATAGTCAACTTAACCACTCGCCTTCTTTATCCGGTTATTATATTATAAAATTATCTTAAAAACAATGATAACATCATGGCAACTATATTATTTGCAGCATGAATGCTAATATTTTCTAGTATATTCTCATCATTATAAATATAAAGATATGCAAGAGTTAAACCCATAATTATATAAGTAACACTTCCAATTACTTCAGATGCTTCTAAACTAGTAATAGCCATTATTAAATTTCCATATTGGAGGTAATATATGCCACCAAATATTACAAGTATTGAGACTACTGATATTACAGACAGTTTTATCTTACTCTTCTTATCAAACTTTGATATTCCAAGTATATAATCTATTACTACCCCTAGTAATAGGAGTTCTCCAATGAAAACTACACTGTCTGTAACATGCATTAGTCCAAAGATTAAGCCACTACAAGCAATAAAAACCTTTTTATTCTTTATACACTTACGTATCCCACCTCGGAAAAGTAATTCTTCTTCAATAGGTGCAAATACACAAGATGAGATGATCATTATCAAAGGTGCACTCTTAAGTAGTTCTTCAATGGTAGCTTGATTTTCGGCTACTTGCTGTTCTATTCCTGTTATAAAGAATAGAATAGCAGTTATGTAGCTTGATAATATTTGCATCCCATTTATAACTAAATAACCTATGACAATAGCTAGGATAAAATCTGTAAATTTTCCCTTATATTTCTTCTTTGACTTATCTAATGATTCTTTGATAACATTTTTAAATATTATCATGAACGCAACTGTAATGATTAAAGAAACTGCGCCATCAAAAAGAGCAAGTTCTTTTGAACCAATACTCGCTAAATCATAGTGCATACCATATTTCAAAAATATAACAAAGACATATGAAGAAAAAAAGAATACAATAAAACCAATAATTAATTTTATTAAATTTTTGTTATCTTTCATAAAATCCCCTTACACTATATAGTTTATTGCGAATACGCCAAATAATACATAGCATATATAAGTTAATATTACTGACCAAATATTTTGGTTAGTCTTATATAGGTATGTTAGGAGCATCACAATAACTGCGGGAGTTAGGCACATAAATAATGCACCTTCAATACTTGTATTTAAGTTTATTGCATTGATAACTCCATAGGTTAATCCAGCAAGAACTGATGCAGTCCCACTTTTATGAAATATGTTAGAGAATCCTAAAGGAAAAACTACACACAATAGGAATGGCATGAAAACGGCATCTACAATTAGATTAAGTGCTGATGAAATTGTAAACTTTGTACTAAAATAATTAGTGAAATTATAAGGAACACTTATGCCCCGTGGATTTCCTAAATAATTTAGTAGTTCGTGTAATAAAACTGTGATAACTAAGAGAAATACAAAACATGAAACACAGTAAATAAAGCTATTTAACCATGTCTTACCAAACTTGTTCTTTCCTGCTTTTATATTTCGGTAGTATATAACGAATACAATTAAAGAAATAAGTAAGTGTTTAATGAAATTGGCTATTACATATGCTGTCCCTGTAAAGTGCAAACCGAATAGACTTAACACTTTAAAGAAAAAAGCATTAAATAGCATAATTACAACAATACTTAATATTAATTGTACAACGCCCATAGTTTTATTCTTCATATTACCACCTATAGTAAAAGTATAATTATAGACGTAAAAACATACAATCAATAATTGTAAATTAACTTCTCTTTTACATTATTTTTTACATTGTTGAAAACGTAAATTATACATACTTATTTACGTACAATATAGAGCTTATTTTGTTTATAAAAGGCATAAAGTATATCCTTAACTGATAGATTATTTTCTTCTAGTACTTTATTTAACCATATAGAAGTCTTGTTTATATTAAGTAGGGAATCATTATCAACAATTCCATCTATTATTAATGGAAGTGGGTATATCCCCTTTTTATCTTTTTTAAAAATTGATAATCTACCATTCGCTTCTAAGACAGCATAATCAATTTCATTCAATCCCTTAATTTGGTTTTCTCTTAAGGAAAGTAAAAGATCATCTAAACTATATCTTTGCTTTACCATTTCTTTGACGTTAAGTTTTCCATCCATCACGATTAAACTTGGTTTTCCATCCATTACATTTCTTATTTTATTAAATTTTAGTTGAACATAAGCAAGTAAGACTTCAAGAAATACTAGTAAAATAATCGGTAAAATTGTAAGGATTGTGGCGTCACTTCTATTTTCAATTGATATAGCTACGAGTTCAGCTATAAGAATAGAAATACTCAAATCGCTTATTGATAACTGACCTATTTCTCTTTTTCCCATTATACGGTAGGAAAACAAAATAAAGAAGTAAAAGAACAAAGTTCTTGCTAAAACTATTAATATATCCATATTATCACCTATTCTTTATATGGGTGTATAAACGTATTTTTATACATAAAAAAACTTCATTAAGAAGTTTTTTGCAATTTTTATTCTTTTACTTTGATATTTTCTAAAAATGTTGGGTAATCTAGATAAGCTTCCGGATTTCCCCTATGCATTTGTCTTATAAAATAGGTATTATTGTTTAAAGTACCTACTGCATAGAAAGATAAAGGTGTTGAAATATATTTCCATGTAGTATTACTTAAAGGTAGTTCGCTAATTGCAGAGTCATCTAAGCCTTCATACTTTGCAACATCTCTAATTAAAATATCTGCAGATTCATAACGAGACGCAACAACTATATCAATCGCGATATTGGCGTCTTTCATATAGACAAAAGAATATTGATAAGCATCAGCATGTCCTGTTTTATATCCTTCAGGAACATCTATATCTAAAAGTGTTCTTATATTTACTTTTTCATTAGCATTTATTTGGCCATCATATTTTACGAATGTGGGTTCACTCTTGAATGATGAAAGTAATTCCTTACAAGTACTATAAGTAAGAACAGACGATACTCCACTTGATATAAGAAGTGCAATAAAGAAAAGAAGTAAGTTTGTTCCACCAATATGAGCAAGTTTTAATCGTATATTTTCTTCTTTATTAAGTTTAAGATTTAAAATTTTAGATGCCGCATTGTTTAAAATAATTTGATTGGCAAATAATCCACAAGCTATGTATGCAAGAAGCTCAAATACAAGTGTTACATACCATTTAATCTCAGCTATCGGAAAAATAACTGCAACAATAAGGCATAAAAGCATTACAAAAATACCAATGCCATAGACTTTTCGATAAATAAGATATGGTCCACCGAAGATGAAGGCAGCAAAATTAAAATTCTTTCCTGTTATTTTTGATGCGTTCTTTCCTAAATAAGCATCAAAAAGTTTTGTATCCTTTTTACTAAGCAAATCTTTTAAATAGATATCTTTACTTTCTTCACTATCCAGCAGATTATCAACTGTATAATCCTCATCAACTGTAATATTCTTTTTTGTACCCTTCTCTGGTGCAGTCATTAAATTATCAACTATAAATTCAGCATTAGACTTTTTCTTATTTTTACCTTTTTCATTCACACTTTCAGTTGTTGTAACTGGATCTTCGTCTTCATATACATATCCCATATAAAATACCTCTTATAATAATTATAAATTATCATAGAGGAAAAGTAAACATTTTAGATTTTCTTACTTAGACTTAAGACATCTTTTTCATGTAATATATGAGTATTAGGAAACTCTTTTATTGCCTCTTTTAAATAAGCTTCTTTTTCAAGTTCCGTGTAGGTATGGTAAAGATATAAATCATTAACATTGGCGATACTAGCAAGTTTACCTGCCTCATGAGCATATAAATGATGGGACATACCTTTTTCTTGTCCTTTTAAGAACGAGGCTTCGCATATAAATATATCGGCATTTTTAGCAAATTTGGCTAATCCTTCATCGTAATCTGTATCTGATGAATAAACTATAGTTCCTTCTTCACTCTCTAATTTTATAGCATGAGCATTAAGTGCATGAATAGTCTTATAAAA
>CAYWFZ010000051.1:0-10469 GCA_964458035.1 uncultured Muribaculaceae bacterium
GTGAAGTAGATAATTTAATAATTGCAATTAATTCTTATAGTTATACCATAATTACTGCACATAAAAAAAACAAATGATAAGGAAACGAATGAAATAGTAAATATAAAGAATATAATTTTTGATTTAGAGAATAAAATATTAGGGAGAGATATTATGGAACTTATAGTAAAAGAATTTAATGAATTAACAAATAAAGAACTATATGAAATATTAAAGGCTAGATCTGAAATATTTATTATGGAACAGCATATTCTTTATCAAGATATGGATGATATTGATTATAGAAGTCTACATTGTTTCTTTATGGAAGATAATAAAGTTATTGCTTATTTAAGAGCGTTCTATCCTGGAGATAATAAAGATGTAATTAGACTCGGAAGAGTACTTACTTTGAGTCATGGTAATGGTATAGGGAAAGAACTTCTAGCTAAAAGTTTAAAAGTAATAAAGGATAAAACAAGTTGTAAAAAAATAGTTGGTAATGCTCAAAAGCATGCGTTAGGTTTTTATGAAAAGTTTGGATTTAAGGCAGTAAGTGATGATTTCTTAGAAGAGGGAGTAGTTCACGTAGCTGTGGAATTAGATATTTAATGGGGTGTTATGGAAATACTTTTTGAGTTTATATTTGAATTATTATTTGAAGGTAGTGTTGAGGTTGCAAAGAGCAGAAGTTTATCTAAATGGATTAGATATCCAGTTATAGCGTTACTTTCTTTATGTTTTATTGCAGTTGTTTTATTATTTTTCGTATTAGGAATATTTTTGATTATAAAAAATGAAAGTTATTCACTTTTCTTGGGGCTTGTATTTTTAATAATAGATGTTCTGTTCGTTGTATCAATTATAAAAAAGATAAAAGAGTTTAGAAATCGTAAATAAAGGTTGGAGGTATTATATGAAAAAACAAACTAAAATAAATATATGTATTTTTTTGTTTATACTTGGTATATCAATATTTATATTGCAGTTATTTGTCTTTGAAGCACCTGATGGATTTTTTGGATTTTTACTTTGTTTAACCAGTATATATTTAATGATAGGTAGTATAATAAAATTATGTAAGTTAAGTAAAAATATAAAGAATTCAGTTCTTGATATACTTGACTTACTTTTCTTTATTAGATAGGAAAACAATTAATGTTTTCTTTTTTTATGTAATTTAGAAGTAAAAGGGAAATAAGTCGGTAATAAATATATAGAAGTAAAAGAAAACTTCTTAGGAAGGAGGAGAATATGAAATCAAGATTTGTATGTCCCTTGATAGATATTATATTTAAAACGCTTTGGTTAAGAGCCGATGAAGATTTAAGGACTTATTTAAATAGAATAGTGAAATATGCGATTGGAAAAGATATAAGTAATTATCATATAGGTTCAAATGAAACAGGGATAGTTGATGTAGACAATATAGCAACTAAAGTAGATATACTTTTGGAAAGTGAAGATGGGAAGATTGATATTGAATTAAATAATACAAGAGACAAGTATGGATTTATACCAATAAGATCAGCTTTAAATAAAAGTCTAATATACTTTTCATATTACATAACAACTTATTATGATAATGATACAAAAAGTAGATATAAGAAGCCAATAAATGTCGAACAAGTAAACTTAAATGCCTTTCATTGCCCAGATAATTATTTAATAGCAAGATTAGATTTTGAGTTATGTGATACATCAAATAATATAATAGAAGCAGGAATGAAATATCATCATATATATCTACCAAGAATGAAAGAACTATGCTATACTAAAGACGATGACATTTATAAAGATTATGGGATGCTTATGTGTGAGTCTTATGAAGAGATGGAAGGGTTAGCTGGGACTGATGCAGGAAGATGCGCTCTCATAAAAATGTTAAAAGTTTTAGGAAGAGATGAAAAGCTTATGACAGTAATAGATAAATATGAATATGAAAAGATTCTTCATACAGAAGAAGGGAAATCTCAAGGTATTCAAGAAGGTATTGAACAAGGTATCTCTCAAGGCATAGAACAAGGACATCAGGAAGGATATCTAGCTGGAATTGAAGATACAAAAAAAGAGATGATAATATCAATGTATCAAGATAACGTTTCACTAGAAAAAATATCTAAGTATGCGAGTATTAGCATAGAAGAAGTAAAAAAGATACTTGAGTTGTCTAAAGAGGATTAGTTTAAACTAATCTTCTTTTTTTTGATTAATGTTACAAAACTGTAATGTTTAGCAAAACTTAAACGTGTTATAATAAATGTAAAAGAAATGTTGGTGGTATTATGCGGAAGATATTAATAATTGAAGATGATGAAAAGTTAGCAAGTGAGCTTAAAAGTTTACTTGATGATAATAACTATGAAGCAATTATTTTAAGTGATTTTAAAAATGCACTTGACTCTATCTTAAGTATAAATCCTGCTTTAATTCTACTTGATATAAATATACCTTATATGAATGGGGAGGCATTACTTAAGAGTTTAAGAGAAGTCTCTAATATTCCAGTTATAATGGTTACGAGTAAAGATTCTTTAGTGGATGAGGCATTATCAATAACTTATGGAGCAGATGATTATATTGTTAAACCATATAATCCCAATATATTGCTTTTAAGAATTGGTGCAGTTTTGAAAAGAGTAAATAATGGGTTAGATACACTTACATATAAAGATTTAGTAATAAATACTTCAAAAGGCACTATTAAAAGAGGAGAAGAAGAAGTAATTTTAACAAAAAATGAAATGATTATATTTAGTTATTTAGTAATGCATCAAAATAGAATTGTTACGCGAGATGAACTTATGACGAATCTTTGGAGTAATGATGAATTTATTAATGATAATGCTTTGACAGTTAACATTAGTAGGTTAAGGGTTAAACTAAAAAGTATAGGTTATGAAAACGCTATTGATACGAGAAAGAAAGTGGGGTATATCTTATCATGAAATTGACTTCTTACTTAAGAGATAAATTATATTTTATACTGATTTCTTTTTTTACTGTTTTAATTATAACCTTAATGTTTATGGCTTTTAAAATAGATAAATATATAATATTTGTAACTATTTTTATAGTATCTATATCATATGTAGCAGTTTTTTTAATTGATTATTATCGAAAGAAAAAATTTTATGATAATTTACTTTTTAATATAGATTCGCTAGATAAAGCTTATTTAGTTTTAGAAACACTTGAAGAACCGACATTTTATGAGGGTAAGCTTATTTTTGATGCACTTTATAATATAAATAAATCGATGCTTGAAAATGTTAATTCAATAAAAAGACAGAATAAAGATTTTAAAGAATATGTTGAGATGTGGATACATGAAGTAAAGATTCCTCTTTCAAGTATTCTTTTAACTATTAATAATCATAAAAAGGATGCCATTTTAAAGATTAGAAGTAATGTTAAAAGATTAGAAGATTATGTTGATCAAGTACTATATTATGTAAGACAAGAGTTTGCTGAAAAAGATTATATGATAAAAAAAGTAAATTTAGCTAGTATTATAAAAAATGTAGGTCTTAAAAATATGGATGATTTATTAGAAGAAAAAATTGAGTTTAAGGTGTCAAATGTTGATACTTATGTTTTTACAGATTCAAAATGGTTAGAGTTTATTATTGGTCAAATTATAAATAATTCTATTAAATATAAAAGAAATATAAAATCTTCTTTCATTAAAATTTATACAGAAGAGAATAAAACAAAAACAACCTTAGTTATTGAAGATAATGGAATTGGTATACCCGAATCAGATATAAAGCAAGTATTTAATAAATCATTTACTGGTGAAAATGGAAGAACAAGAAGTAAGTCTACGGGTATGGGTTTATACATCGCTAAAAGCTTATGTGAAAAAATGGGCCATGAAATAAGTATTGAAAGTGAAATAAACAAATATTCAAAAGTAACAATATCATTCTTTAAAAATGACTATTATTCTATAGTTAAGTAACATTACAAAATTGTAATATTCTGTAACAATAAAGCGACGACAAAATATTATTTTTGCTATAAGATTATACATGAAAGGAGAAAAATATGGAAAATATTTTAAAAGTAGATTCAATTGAAAAGTATTATGGAAGTCGTTCGTCCCTTACAAAAGCGATTGATGATTTATCTCTTGAAGTTGAAAAGGGTGATTTTGTGGCGATAATGGGAGCATCGGGTTCTGGTAAAACTACGCTTTTAAATGTTATATCTACAATAGATCATGTTACTAGTGGTCACATATATGTTGGTGGTATAGATATCACTAAATTAAAGGGAAATGAATTAAATAAATTTAGAAGAGAGGAACTAGGATTTATTTTTCAAGACTTTAATTTATTAGATACCTTAACTGCTTATGAAAATATTGCACTTGCTTTGTCTATTCAAAATGTCAGTGCGAAAGAAATAGATGCAAGAATAAAAAGTGTTGCAGATAATTTGGATATAAAATCAATTTTGAATAAATATCCATATCAAATGAGTGGAGGACAGAAGCAAAGAGTTGCATCAGCTAGGGCAATTATAACTGATCCTAAACTAGTGCTTGCTGATGAACCAACTGGAGCACTTGATTCTAAATCTGCTAAGATGTTACTTGAAAGATTTGAGTATTTAAATGAAAATCTTGGAACAACTATTCTTATGGTAACTCATGATGCTTTTACAGCAAGTTATGCTAACAGAGTAATATTTATAAAGGATGGCAAAGTATTTAAAGAATTAAATAGAGGACATAAATCTCGTAAAGAATTCTTTGAAGGTATAATTGATGTAGTTACTCTTTTAGGTGGTAATTTGTCAGATGCTCTTTAAGTTATCAATTAATAATATCAAGAAAAGTATAAAAGATTATGCCATCTACTTTTTTACATTAATTCTTGGTATATCGATATTTTATGTATTTAATGCACTTGATTCTCAAACAGCTATGATGAATGTTTCATCATCAACTAGAGAACTCATAAAGTTAATGATGAATATGCTTTCGGCTGTAAGTGTATTTGTCTCATTTATATTAGGATTCTTAATTATTTATGCATCAAGATTTTTGATGAAAAGAAGACATAAAGAATTTGGTATTTATTTAACACTTGGAATGAGTAAGAGAAAAATATCAATGATTCTTTTTGTAGAGACATTACTTATTGGAATTCTTTCATTGTTTGTTGGTCTTATGTTAGGAACAATTCTATCACAGCTTATGAGTGTAATTGTCGTTAATATGTTTGAGGCAGATTTAACTAAATTTACTTTCGTATTTTCAAGTTCAGCTTGTATTAAGACAGTTATCTATTTTAGTATAATGTATTTATTTGTTATGATATTTAATACATTTAGTGTTAGCAAATGTAAGTTAATTGATTTATTACATGGGAATAAATTATCTGAAAGTCTAAAATTAAAGAATCCGATAGTTTGTATTACTCTCCAAATTATTTCTATATGTATGTTAGGTTATGCCTATTATTTAGTTACAGCAGGATTTACTAATTTAGAAAGCGCAGAAGATATTCTGTTACCGATAGCTTTAGGTGCAGTATCGACATTTACGATTATTTGGTCTTTGTCTGGTCTTGTCTTAAGGATTGCATCACATGTTAAAGGATTTTATTACAAGGGTTTAAATAGTTTTGTTTTAAGACAATTTTCCAGTAAGATTAATACAACTGTGTTTTCAACAACAATTATTTGTTTAATGTTATTTATTACAATTTGTTTATTATCTTCTTGTTTAACTATGAAAAATTCTATGAATGCTAATATTAGAAGCTTAGCACCAGCAGATATTATGCTAACTAATGCACGTAATGCAGACTCGCCTCATTTTAAAGATAGATATGCATCAAGTGTAACAGAAGTACAAAGAGAAAATTCACATATTAATGTTATTGATAAATTAAATATATTAAACTTTGATATCGTATCTTATTTGAAAGAATATACAACATTTAATGTTTATGCAACGCCTGATTTAACTTTAAATCATACTTTAGGAAGTAGACTTAATGAAGTTAGATTAAACTTTCCATTTTTAAAGTTTGATACGATGGAAGCTATCATTAAAATAAGTGATTATAATAAAGTGGCTAAAATTTATGGAATTCCTGAGTATTCTCTTAATGATGATGAATATATGATCATTGCTGATTTTAAAAGCATGGTTGATGTTAGAAATCTTGCTTTGAGTAATAAAGAAGAAATTAATGTTTTTAATCATACTTTAAAACCTAAATACAGTGAATGCCAAGATGGATTTATTGAGATGTCTAGTCAACATATAAATTCAGGAATTATTTTAGTGCCTGATGATGCAGTAGATGATGAATATATTTATCAAGATGTCATAGTTGGAGATTATAAAACTAGTAATAAAGAAGAGATAATGGATATTGAAGATAGCTTAAATAAATTAGTTGTGCATCCTTTAAGTAATTCATATATAATGCCAGATGGTTCAACAAAATTATCAATTAAAGAATCATCTAATAGTTTAACTGTAATGGTAACTTTTATAGGTCTTTACCTAGGTGTCATATTCCTAATTAGCAGTGCTGCTATACTTGGATTAAAGGAGCTATCAGAAAGTAGTGACAATAAACAAAGATTTAGAATGTTAAGACGTATTGGAGCTGATGAAAAACTAATCAACAGAGCTTTATTTAGACAGATTGGAATATTTTTTATGCTACCTCTAGTCTTAGCTATAATCCACTCAATATTTGGAATAAAGTTTGCAACTATGATACTTGAAGTATTTGGCACAGAAGAGTTACTTCCATCTATAATAATGACTTCTATTTTTATCGTCGTTATTTATGGCGGATATTTCTTAATTACTTATTTTTCTAGTAAAAATATTATAAAAGAAAGATTTTAAAGTTTGAATTATTTAATATCTATAAAAACGGCGATAATTATATTTCCATTCTTGGCTTTATTATTTACACTGCCATTTATGTTGATACAATATCATAAGTATGGATCAATTAATTCATTTAGAGTTTTAATAATATATTCTTTTATTCTATATATGTTAACTCTTTATTTTCTAATAATTTTACCTTTACCTAATATAAATGATGTGGTTTATAAACCGGGTATGATAAAGTTAATTCCATTTACTTTTATAGTAGATTTTATAAAAGAGACATCACTCGTTATAGGTGACGCTAGTACATATATTAAAGCTTTATGCGAACCTTGTTTTTATACAGTTATATTTAATCTATTTATGACAGTTCCTTTTGGAATTTACTTGAGATATTATTTTAGATGTGATTTAAAGAAGACAATAAAATATACTTTTTTATTAAGTTTGTTTTTTGAGCTTACTCAATTATCAAGATTATATTTTATCTATAGATATCAATATCGTGTATTTGATGTAGATGATTTAATGATTAATACTTTAGGTGGTGTAATTGGCTATTATGTAGCTAGAATTTTTACGGGGATTTTACCAACAAGAGAAAAAATAGATGAAAGCTCATTAAGAGCTGGAATGAAAGTATCTGGGCTTAGAAGATTAATAATGTTTGAGCTTGATGCGTTTTTATTCTTAAGTTTATATATATTCTTAAGTATTACCTTTTCCATTAAACATTTATTTGTAATTATATTTATGATTTATTATGTGTTAATTCCACTTATAAGTAATGGTTATACATTTGGAAGTAAGTTTTTAAATGTAAAATTAGAGTATGAATGTAGCATATATAAAAATACAATATTTAGGATTGTCTTTATGTATATTTATTACTTTGGTTTAGTCTATTTCATGTTTAGTAGGAGTTATACTATCAGTGCTTATTTAAGTATTGATAAAAAGGTGTTTTTCTATTTAGGTATATTTCTTGTTGCTTTGCTATTTTATTTAATAAATATTATTTGTTTAATAAAAAATAAAAAGATGTTTTATGATAAATTATTTAAAGTTAAATATGTAAGTACTTTAAATGTTGATTTATAGATTGATATTATGAGAGGAAGATAATTTATGAAATTTTTAAAAGAAAAGTTTCCAATTATTATTGGCGTTGTAATGTTTATATTAATTTCAGGATTTGCGTATTATTATGTATTTGAAAAAGATTATATGTATTTTACTCAGATAGATAATGATAAAATTCGTGAGATTACACCATCTGGAGGAATGAAGTATGAGTACAAGTTAAGGATGTATGATGAATCTGGAAATGATAAAATGATTAGATTTAAAACTAGTCGTGTACTTAAAGAAGATGCTTATTTGAAAGTTAAATACTATTTCATTAGTGGTGTTAATAAATGGGAAGAAGTTACTTTTGATGAGTTACCTGAAAAAGTAAAAAAACATTATGAAAATAATTAAAAGAAATTATTGATATAATTTCTTTTTTTATGTTCAGTTTACAAACTTTTAATAAAGTGCTATTATAACAATAATTTTTTGGGGGGTATTATTGTGGAAAGAAGAGAAAACAAGTTTTATCAAGAAGCTATAGAAAGTGTTTTACTTGAAAATAAATATGCTGAAAATTATTCATATGCTGAATATATTATAAAAACATATATTAATGATGAGAGAAGTTATCAAAGAAGCAGATTTTTAAGAATTGCAAGAATTAGTGCTAGTGTATTTAAATATTGTGAAGATACAGTAAGATTTTTAAATCCCGTTCTTTATCAAGAGTATTTGGATGCCGTATCTAAAGCGGAAGAAAGAAGAAAATTCAATAATGAAAATAACATAATAAAAATAGCTGATGCAATAAGAAATGGGCATTTTAGTGATGGAACACGTTTTGATATTTTAGATTTTTATAGGTTTGTTCCTTTGCGCGAAAAGGGTCTAAACTTTGTAGCAGAGTTAAAAAGTTTCATGAAAAAAAGTGGCAGAATAAGTGATGAAGATTATGAAACTATTGTAAATTATATGGATGTGAATAAAATAAGAAATATAATATTTTTATCTAAAAATGCTGCAATTAAGAAAAATGAATTACAAGATAATATGAGATTTACAGAAGATGAAATAGATAAGATATTTAGATATATACGAGCTAATGGCTTACCTGATTTAGAAGGAGTCTATGAAATAGTTGCAGCAAGATATCAAAATGGAGAAATTAATTTTGATAATTTAGAAGAATTAGAAAATAGATCTAGGAATAAAAGACTTAAAAAATATTATAAAAATCCACATAAGTTAGAATTAGATGTTAATTTAAATAAAAAGAAGAATAAAAGTAATTAGCTATTCTTCTTTTTTTTGAAAGTATTTATTAATCTTTTAAACCTATTTTCAGATGGTATAGTTATTTTTAAGAGTCCGTTTTTTATGTCACTTATATCTTCTAGGGATGTAAGTAGATGATTTAAGATTTTATACTTATACATTGCTTCTTTGTATTCTTCACTTCCTTCTTTACTTTGGTATATTATTGAAGTCGCTTTTTCTCGTTCACTAGCTAAAGTGATTCCTTTTTTTCTAATATCTTCGGGAGTTAATTTTTCTATTTCTTGATAGTCAATAATACAATCAAGACTACTGAGATATAAGATGATGTTTTTATCAGTAAAAGGAATAAAGTCATACTTGTTATAATCATCTAAATTTATTTTATCTGTTGCATTATCTGGTAGAGTATGTAATGTATATTTTAAAAACTCAATATCTATTTTTTGAACATATAAAGTGTTTCCTGTAAGTACTCTCATAATTGTCTCCTTTTTGAGAGTAGTATAACATACTTTTTTATTTATTTTTAAATTATGTTAAACACTCATGTGTGCGAAATTGAGTTTTTTTTATTGAAAAGACTTATGAGAAAAAATAAAATGTGCTATAATGTATTTGTATTTGTAATACGATAGGAGGATATTTATGTTAGAAGGAAAAGTTGCACTAATTACAGGAGGAACAAGAGGAATTGGACTAGAAACTGTAAGAGTGTTTAAAGAAAATAAAGCAGAAGTTATATTATTTGGTTCAAAAGAAGAATCAGTTAATAAAGCAATAGAAGAGTTAAAAAGTGAAGGACATAATGTTGACGGATATTATCCAAATCTTAATAATTATGAAGAAGTTACAAACACAATTGAGAAAATTGTTAAAAAGTATGGACATATTGACATTTTAGTTAATAATGCTGGTATTTCAGCTAATAAAAAAATAGAAGATACAACTGCTGAAGATTTTTCTAAAATAATGGATTTAAATGTTTCGGCTGTGTTTAATATGTCAAAAGCTGTTATTCCATATATGAAAGAAAATAATGGTGGTGTTATTTTAAATACAAGTTCAATGGTTAGTATTTATGGGCAACCATCAGGTGTTGGATATCCAGCAAGTAAATTTGCTGTAAATGGTATAACCAAGTCTCTTGCAAGAGAGCTTGCTCCATTTAATATAAGAGTTAATGCTGTAGCTCCAGGAGTTACTAATACGGATATGATTAAGAATTTACCACCTGAACAACTTGAACCTATAGTTAAAACAATAC
>CAYWFZ010000052.1:0-10409 GCA_964458035.1 uncultured Muribaculaceae bacterium
TATATCAACCAAAACCCCCTGAAGATTCCCGCAAAACGCGGGAATCACTTTTTTTATAAGGGTTTTAGAAGATTTTCAAAGACTTCTACCCATTATTTACCCATTATTATTAATGTTTAACACAATGGGCAAGAGTTTATTTTAGTTTAATGTCTGTTAATTTCAGTAAATGCTTTTGCAAGATCATTGGCTTGATTATCTATATAATCTGCAACCTCATATAATTTATTTTCAAACATATGGGTATAAGTATTTAATGTTTCTTCAATATCGGCATGTCCTAGATAGTTAGAAACAACTGAAATATTAACATTATTATTAATTAGCATAGATGCACAAGAATGTCTAAATCCGTGTAGATTAATCACTTTAATCCCAGCATTCTGTGCATTTTTTTCATTTTGATAATTCATTCTATGAACTGTGATAGGTTCTTCATCAGCAAATACAAACCAGGTATCTTTAAAGTTATGATAACTTTTATATTTGTTGTATAGTTCTTGTAAATCGTTTCTTAAGTCATTAGATAGTGGAAGTGTTCTTATAGATTTTTTAGTTTTAGGTGGAGCAATTTTCCATCTTTTTTTAGATGTGTTATCTGCTACTACGATTTGTTTCTTTACATATAATCTTGAATTTACTAAATCAATATTATCCCAAGTCAATCCTCGTGCTTCACCTCTGCGAAGTCCACAATAGTATAATGTTTTAAATAAACATTTCATTTGTAAATCGGTAATGGTTGATATAAATTTATAAAATTCTTCTGGTGTGTAAAATCTCATTTCTTTTTCTAACTCATTTGGATCGTTGAACGGTTCTAACTTTGTGTAAAATTTTCTTAAATTAAATTCATAATTTTTTTCAGCAAAGTTAATTACCATTTTAATAAACTTTTGAATATCTCTTTTATAAGAACTTCTAATATCAAGTTTATTAATTTCATTTCTCCATCTTTGATAATGCTCACCATTTAAATCAATAAGTTCTACATCATCTAATATTCCCATATATCTAATTCTATCTCTATAAGTTTTTAAAGTTGTACTTCTAACCTTATCAGCTTTATACTCATAGAATTTCATATAAGCTTCTCTAAAAGTCATATGTGGATTAATAATACTGGATAAGTATTTATCTCTATATGCTTGTTCGGCATCTTCCGCTTCTTTTTTAGTAAAGAAAGATTTTGATGTGTGTTGTTTTAGAGAACCATCGATTTGTTTTTCATAAAGATAGAAAATCCAACTTCTTCCATCTTTAGTCCATTTATTCTTCTTTAATTGTCTTACAGGCATTTTTTTCTTTCCTCCTTCGTACCTGTAAAATAACCAAGTGTTGTTGTTATTTTACCATAAATTTGCGTATATTTATAACTCCATATCTCTATTTTTGTGTTTTTTATGATTATTATTAACTAAATAAACTTGCTTTTCCATTTTAATGTGGTCTAAATCATATTTATTTAAGTTTTTAAAACCCAATAAATGTCCTACTGCAAGATAAGCATCATTTAACTTATAAAAGAAAGCATTAGCAATATCTTTAACTTTTTTCTTTAAAGTATCTATTTCTTCTTTTAAAGAAGATATAATACCTTTTTGCTCTTCAATAACTTTTTCTTGTGCTTTGATAATTCTGTCTTTTTCTTTTATAGTAGAGCCAGATTTTAAACCATTGATTTCATTAGTTAATTGTCTGATTTTTATATTTTGAGTTTCTATCTCTTTTTTAGACGATATATTATCTTTTTTAACTTCTTTAGTATAATTAATCAATTTATTAATATCTTCCTCTTTATACCTTTTTAAAATATCTTTATTAGGGGATAACACATCTTCTTCATTGAGATTTAATAA
Source organism: uncultured Muribaculaceae bacterium (assembly GCA_964458035.1). Taxonomy (GTDB): domain Bacteria; phylum Bacillota_I; class Bacilli_A; order RF39; family UBA660; genus CAG-582. Next base: position 1,860 of record CAYWFZ010000052.1, read on the forward strand.
TTCTTTATTAGTCATTAATTCTATATCGTTAATTTTCTTAGTGTATTTTATTTCTTTGCGTAAATTTTTATATTCTTCCTGTAAAGTCAAAAGATTATATTTTGCTTTATCGATATGATGTTTATTTGAACCAATTTTTCCTCTATCAAGATTAAAACCTTTAGATGTAATAAAATTATTATATTCATCTTGAATTTTTGCATATGATGCTTTTCCACCTAATTGTTTCCAAAATTGGTCTGAATCTAGAAATTTACCTTCTTCAATTTTATATACAAGTTTACCTTTTTCATCTCTTTTTTGTATAGGAACACTTTTTGTTATACCTTTTTTATCTTTTATTTCTTTTGTAATTCTTTTCCCATTTTCGTCAGTCTCAAATACTTTTCTTTTAACTTGATTAACAACTGGCAACCAGTATATATGCATATGTGGTGTATCTTCATCTAAATGAACACCTGCATACATTACATTTTCTTTGCCAACAATATTAGATATAAATTCATAACTTTCTTTAAAGTATTCATAAACTTTTTCTGGAACGTCATCATTTGAAATTATATCAGGACAATAAACAGGTTGCCCCCTTTTATCACCTTTTGCATAAACTCTTCCTGTATCTTTCATTGGTAATCCTAAACTTTGAAAAAATTCAGGACCACTAGTAACAATACAACCATTTAGAATATTTGTGTTCTCGCTTTTATTAAAATGAATTTGTTCCTTATATAAAGTAGAATATACCTTGCTACTTAGATTTGTATATTTATTAAATGATATATATTCTATATTAAATTTTGTTCTACTTGCATCATAGTTTCCAGATCCTTTTCTTTCATCAAGTTCAACACCAAGTCCACCAATATCTTTGGGTTTTATTTTGTTCTCAAACCTTACAACTTGATATCCATCATGCATTTTTTTCTCCTTCCTTATGATGAATGGTCATATCTTTAAAATGTGACCTATCTCACTAGGGCATAGCCCAATCGTGAGTTTAAGGGTATTCCCTTAAAAATCCCAAATTGTTTATTTTGCAAAGCCAATGTTTTCACAAAGGCTTAAGCTTCATAAACAATATAATTAACTATCGCCACTTTCATTGCTTTGCAACAAAACGTGCCACGTTAATTATCTTCGGAAGGTTCTTTATAAGAACAATGATAACTTCTAGAATTTGAACTTCTATGTTTAGTAATATAAAGACCTTCCTCTTTTAATAAGTTGATATTTGAATTTAGTAGTTTGCCAAACTTTTTTGGTGTACAAAAAAGATTTGCTTTATTAACAATTTCCGTCGAAGTAAATTCAAAATCAACTTTAGAAGAAGCATATTTAATAAATTGAATTAAATTACTATCAATTACATCTTCGTCATCTTCATCACATACATTTAAAACAAGATGATTATCTTTTTCTAGCAGTATATCAATAGGTGCAAAATCTCTACTAATTGTTTTAAACTGTATGTGTTTTTTATCATTTTTATCGATTAAAGTAATAACCCCATCTACACAAGCATCTAAACCGATACTCCCAAGTGTCTCTTTCCTTTTATTTAAATGATGAGTTAGAAGTATTGTATAGTTGTATCTATCAGCAATACTTCTTAATTTAGGCATTAATTTTTGCGCTATATCTTGAAAATCATTAATATCATAGGTAATACCAACATCAAAATCTTTCATCATATCAATTATTAATAATCTAGTATGCTCCTTATCAGAAAATTCAGATAGTTTATATTCAATATCAAATAGACAAACTTTTTCTTTATTATCTCTATCAATTAAATATAAAGATTTCTTTTTAGCTTTTAATCCCATAAATTCCATCCTTTGATATAATTGATAAATATCCGATTCTGTGGTAATATAAAGTACAGGTGAAGCAATTACTTTGTGTCCTAAAAATGGTATTCCATTTGTAAGACAGTAGGAAAGTTGCAGTGCCAACATAGACTTTCCTACCTTTGGTTGTGATACGAGTAAATAAACACCTCTAGACCTCATTAGTCCATCGACAATGATGTCTTTTTTTATGCTTTTATCTACATCCTCAATTGCAATCAATTACATCACCTCCTTATGCACGAGATTCAAGATAGCTTATATCAATGTCTAAATACTTAACAACTTCTTTCATTGGTATAACGTGTTTAGGAACAAGATAGCCTTGACTAGTTAAATTATCTTTAATAGTTTTCTTTATTCTTAAAGCACTATTACGACCAACATTAGCAAGCAACATTAAATCAGATACTGAACACCATTGCTTGGATACTAATTCTAAAGTTTCTTTAGCAGTCATAAATTCACCTCCATTTCTCGTGTGGTTATCGTCCACATTTAAATGATAGCATAACTTTTTAAACAAAGTCAACACAAAATGTTGCTTTTGTCCACAAAAAATGCTATTATTATATTGAGGTGAAATTTTTATGCCTAAGATAAAAGGATTTTTGGATGAAAATAAGAATAATAAAGATAAAACTTTAGGTGAAATAATAAAAGATAGAAGAGAATCTATTAATTTATCTCAAAGAGAAGTCGCAAGAAAAGTTAATATTGATAACAGTGGATTAGCTAAAATAGAAAAAGGTGAAAGAAAAAAGCCTAGTGTCTTAATTTTAAAAAAGTTGTCTATGATATTAGCAATTGATCTTGAATTTTTAATGAAAAAAGCAGGTTATAAACAATCTGAAATAGATGTTGCTACTAATCAAACATTTATGTATATAGAAGGTTCTGGATTATTATTAGACGAAATTGTTGAGATAGAGCAAAAAGAATTAGATAAGTTAATTAAGGAAAGAGATATGTTTGATAAAATGGCAAAGGGTGAAATTAAATTATCTATTACTGATGAAACAAGTGATGAACAAATAGATGTTGAAAAGTTTATAAAGAATCAATTAAAAGAAAAAAATAAACTAGTTAAAGAACAAACTGAAAAAGTAAATGGATTAATTGAATTACTTAATAAGGATGTTAAGTAACATAGGAGGTTTTACATATGTTAAAAGGAAAACCATTTGTTAAATGGGCTGGTGGCAAAAGATCTATAATAGATAAATTGATAAAACTATCTCCTGATGAATTTGATACATATTATGAACCTTTTGTTGGTGGAGGTGCTATGTTATTTGAACTATCTCCAAAAAAGGCAGTAATAAACGATTATAATACAGAATTAATAAATGTTTATAATTGTATAAAGGATGAGAATAAATTTACATCTATGTGTAATGAGTTGAATAAACATGAAACTAATCATTCGGAAGAATATTATTATCAAATAAGAGATTTAGATAAAGATAAAAAGAAATTTAATAAGCTTGCTGATTATAAGAGAGCTGCTAGAACTATTTATCTTAATAAAGCTTGTTTTAATGGACTATATAGGGTTAATAGTAAAAATGAATTTAATGTACCATCAGGAAAGAAAACAAAAGTAAATACTTATGATGGTATAAATTTAGGCATAATATATTCATTTCTAAATCTTAACGATATTAAGATTTTATCTACTGATTTTGAAGAGTCAGTAAAAGATGCACAAAAAGGAGATTTCGTATATTTTGATCCTCCTTATGATTCTGATACCTCAACTTTTAATAGTTATACTGAAAATGGCTTTGGTAAAGAAGAACAAAAGAGATTATCAGAAGTATTTAAAGATTTGGATAAAAGAGGTTGCTATGTAATGCTATCAAACTATAATACTTCTTTAATAAAAGAATTATATAAAGATTATAAGTTTAATTATATTGAAGCACAAAGAAATATAGGTGCTAAAGCAAAGGACAGAGGTATTGTTGAAGAAGTAATTATTACAAATTTTAAAAATAATGAAGGATTTTCTGAATAAAAAGATAATAATTAATATAGGAGGGTTAAATCAATGAAAAAGAAATATTATTATGATACTGATAACTTTAAATTGATTTTAGGTGATTCATTAAAAGAGTTAAAGAAGATAGAACCTAAAAGCATTGATATGATATTTTCAGATCCTCCTTACTTCTTATCTGGAGATGGAATATCTTGTAGTGGTGGAAAAATGGTTTCAGTAAATAAAGGAGATTGGGACAAAAAAATAAGCATTGATGAAAAACACAAATTCAATAGAAAGTGGATAAAACAATGTTATCAAGTTCTAAAAGATGATGGGACTATTTGGATAAGTGGAACGATGCATAATATTTATTCAATAGGTATGGCTCTAGAACAAGAAGGATTTAAAATTATAAATAATATTACTTGGAAAAAATTAAATCCACCACCAAATATAAGTTGTAGATTCTTTGTTCATTCAACTGAAACAATATTGTGGGCAAAGAAAGATTTAAAAAAAGCTAAGCATAAATTTAATTATGATTTAATGAGAGAGTTAAATGGTGGTAAACAGGCAAAAGATGTGTGGGAGTCATCATTGACAAAACCAAGTGAAAAAAAATTTGGAAAGCATCCAACACAAAAACCTATGGTAATATTAGAAAAATTAATACTAGCTTCTACTGATGAAGGAGATTTAATATTAGATCCTTTTAATGGAAGTGGTACTACTGGAATAGTAGCAAATAAATTAAATAGAAAATATATTGGTATTGATTTAGAAAAAGAATATTTAGATATTACAATTAAAAGAAAGGAAAGTGATAATAATGAATAGAGATTTTAATCAATGGCTAAACAAATTTAAATCAAGCATTTCTACTTATAGTTACTATGTAGATTTTGAAAAAATATATAGATCTGCAGAAAAATATAAAGTAGAACTTAATATTTTAAATTCTTTAATTGGAAGTAAAAATATAGAAAAAGATTTTGAAACAATAATTATAAAATATCCAGAAACATTGGAGGTTATTCCTTTATTATTGGCAGTCAGATCAAATGAAATTTATATAAAAGATACAACAGATGAATATTTATTTAATTTTAATAAGATGGTCTATTCTGTTGGTGATTATATAAAATTTATGAGAGAAACAGGATTGTTTGAACTATTACAAAATCATATTATAAATAACCTATATGATTATCTATTAGGTGTTGAAGTAGGATTAGATTCTAATGGAAGAAAAAATCGTGGTGGGCATTTAATGGAAGATTTAGTCGAAGAATATATAATTAAAGCAGGCTATGAAAAAGGGGTTAATTATTTTAAGGAAATGTATTTATCTGATATAGAGAAAAAATGGAATTTAGATTTATCAGCAATGTCAGGAAATAATACATCTACTAAAAGATTTGACTTTGTAATTAAGACAGATAATCAAGTATATGTTATTGAAACTAATTTCTATGCATCAGGTGGTTCTAAATTAAATGAGACTGCAAGAAGTTATAAAATGCTTGCTGAAGAGTCAAAAAAAGTTGATGGTGTAACATTTATATGGTTCACTGATGGTCTTGGTTGGAGAAGTGCTAGAAGAAATCTTGAAGAAACATTTAATGAATTAGAAACAATTTATAACATTGATGATTTAGATAATGGTGCTTTAGAAAATTTAAAATAGGCTTATATATGGAAAAAAATACAAGAAAGGAACATATAGTACCACAGGCTCATATTAGAAATTTTGGATATAAAAATAATAATACAGATAAAATTATTGTAATTGATAAGAAGAAAAATCAACCTTATAAAACAAGTGTTGATGATGTAGCTTGCCAAAGAGATTTTTACGAAGTGAGCGATAAAGAAGTAAATCATTGGGAAAAGTGGTACGGAAAAATAGAACAAAATATTCCCAGTATTTATGGTTCTATAATTATAAATTCAAGGTTTGCTTCAAATGGTAATAAAGTTTTAAGTGAATATTTAAAAAAAGAACTATCATTAATAATTATTTCACAATTGCTTAGGACAGAGGTATCCAAAAAACACTTTACTAAAATGGGATATGAAATTACTAATAGTTTTATTGATACTATAGAGGATGCGTTAAGAAGTCAACTTTCTGATAAGCATATTGAAGTATTAAATAAATATAGAAACAATGAAGATTTTGTTTATTCTAATGCACTTGATTATTGGAATTCAAATCCTTTTCTCAGAAAATCAATTAATATATTGATGAGTAAGATATGGATAATTCATAAGAATATAAATTATAAAACAGAACCTTTTGTAACTAGTGATAATCCTGTAATTATGTATAATTTTTATACTAAAAAAGCAGGATTTGATTATAATGGTTTGATTAAAGATGGAACAATTATATATTATCCTATAAACAAAGAATTATTGATTGCTATTTATCCGAATTTCAAAGGGTTAGAGAAACGTAATAATTCTATAGATTTTTTAATTGATGATAAATTTGTTATGAACTTTAATAGAACTAATTATGAACAATGTGAAAGACAAGTGTTTTATTCGTTATGATTATATTAGTAAAATAATTGGAGGTTATTATGTCAAGAATAAAGTATTATTCGTCTAGTGATTTATCAACTGGACATAATTTAATTAAGTGTGAGGAATTATTAAATCAATTTGATGAAGAAAAAGAATATAATGATATAAACGATGTGTTAGAATTATATAATATAACATTGTTTTTTGATAATGAACTTAAATTATTAAAGTGGTCTGATGTTGAGTATGATAATTATAAGAAATTATCAGGTAAAATGAAGGGTAAAGTATATAAGTTTTTTGGTTCGATTACAAGTGATAATTTTAAGGCAATGTATGATGGAGTATCATTTGAATATAAAAATGATTTTTGGCTTTTATTTAATGAAAACATCAATAAATTAAATATTGATAATAGAACTTTAATTCAAATCATATTAATATATACGACATATTATGTAATAAAAAAATAGTAAAAGAATATGATGAAATAATAAAAAATTATTTAGTTAAAAATGTGGATGTTGGTGCAGATGTATTAGTTCATTTATATATAATAAAAAAAGAAAAAGCAGATAAGATTTTTATTCCGGATAGTATAACAAATGATAATAAAGTAGAAATAATTACAAATTACATTGAATTAAAGCAAGCTAATTTAAATTATTTAGAATTATTAGTTAATGTATCTGATGGTGATATTCCTTTAGATGTAAGAATAAGAAAGAGAATAAAAGATAAAATTGAAGTATTAAAAGAAGAATTGTTTAAAAATGGGATAAGATTTGACACTACTTATTCAATAAGTTTTGTTCCAGACTTAGATGAGACAGTAAAATTAGAAATGACACATAGAAATATAAAAATATCATTTGATTTAAGATGGATTGAAGATAATTTAGATAATCCAACGATACTTAATAATTTTATCTATTTATTTGAGTTTGTTGACAAACAATACAGATGGAATTGTGTTACAAAAAAGAGACATTTAGGATTATTCGAAACTTTTTTTACCACAAGAGCATCAAATGACTACCTTGTATCAAGCTCATTTCAATCATTAAATATACTAGCTAATATGCAACAAACAGCATATTATGGTCAATTATTAAAATTCGATGTCAGACTTGAGAGAATTATTGAATGGTTTTTTAATGACTATTTATACACAGAATTTGGTATAGAAAATTTTAATGTGACTATGTCATCAGATAATTCTACATATTTAGAAAAGTGTAGAAATGATTTTGCAGAACTAGAAGGTATTTTAAAGAAGTATCATTTTTATTCAGATGATGGATATATTGATCAAGAATTAGTAACTATGTCTTCAAAACCTATACCTTTTGAAAATATTAAGAGTGTGTTAAAAAATAAATACATATATGTTAATAATAAAAATGAATTTGAGAATATATGTCATGCATTGTTTTCTGATCAATGTATGTTGAAATATGTAGAAAGAATTGGAGAGGACTATAGTTGTTTTTACGAACTAATCTTAAAGAATATAGTTTATAAAGGTGATATACATCAACATGATGAATATTGGTTAAATCTTTTAATTAATAATAATCTTGTATATATAGAAGATGATATCATAAAAATAAAAGATAATATTACTATAAACATTTTAAAAGATTTATATGAAAATGAAGTTTTAAGCTATTGGAGATTAAACTCTAAAATAAAAGAAAAGGTCGATTTATTAATTGATAGTAGTTTACTGAAGTCTTCAAGTAGCTTATTATCTATTCCAGAGTCAGATTATTTAAATTATATGTTAAATAATAAATATAGTAATTCATTATTTTTAAGGAATATGTATCTTCATGGAACACAACCATCTGGTAATGAAGAATTGCATAAATCAAATTATATGATTATTTTAAGACTATTTATTTTAGTTATTATTAAAATAAATGATGAATTATGTTTAAGAGAAACTTTAGAAGAAGAACAAAAATGACATTATGACGTTTGTGTGTGAGTCTCACAAAGTAATGTCATAACGTCATTAATGTCATTATAATTTTCACCCATTATCTACCCATTATATTTAATAGGTACAACTAGATTTTTTATAAATTTTGATAAACTCAATAAGTAGAAAGCCTTTATTTTACAGGCTTTTCAATATTATCAACACTTGGTGAAAATCTCCCCCTGAAGGAGCCC
>CAYWFZ010000053.1:0-9594 GCA_964458035.1 uncultured Muribaculaceae bacterium
CAACTAATCCAACTAATCCAACTAATCCAACTAATCCAACTAATCCAACTAATCCTACTGGGCCAACAAACCCAACCAATCCAAGTAATCCAACGGATCCAACTAATCCAACAAAACCAACAGATCCAACAAAGCCTGCTGATATTGTTGTAGCTGAGACTAGACTTGATATGCATCCTGGAGATAAACATACATTAACTGTTCAAGGAAAGGTAATTGGTTATGTATCTAGTAATCCAAGTATTGCTAGTGTTGATAAAAATGGACGAGTAATAGCTAAAAATCCAGGTTATACTATTATTACTGTTACTGGCGCTAATGGTGAAAAGAAACAAGTCGAAGTTTATGTTACAAATAAGATTAATTCAGATGATTTAGTTATTCCAGAAACTAGAGTTGATATGAAGACTGGTGACAAACATAGAATTATTATTACAAGAGGTACTGCTATTAGATATGTTTCTGATAAACCATCCATTGCATCCGTTGATACAAATGGTGTTATTACGGCTAACGCTGTAGGAACTGCTGTTATAACTGTTACTGGACAAAATAATGAAACAAGACAAGTTACAGTTGTTGTAACTAAAGATCAAGTAATTATTGAACCTACTGCAAATGTTGAATTTATGGATTCTAGTAAAAATTTAACAGTTGGAGATATTTATACACCAACTGTTAAAGGAACGCCTACAAAGTTTGAGTCAAGTGATCCAACAATAGCTGAGGTTGATCCAAAAACTGGAAAAATACTTGCTAAGTCTGCTGGTACAGTAACAATTACTGTATATGATGCTGCTGGTAATGAAGATACTATGACAGTCACTGTTAATAATCCTCCAGTTGATACTAATATTTATTTAGAGTTAGCTGATACTACTGTTGATTTAATAGTAGGAGATACAGAAAAAATTAGAATCGTTAAAGGATCTCCAACTAAATATGAATCTTCAGATAGCAGTATTGTTGAAGTTGACGAGTGGGGTAGAATAAAGGGTAAAAAAGTAGGTAGTGCAGTAATTAAAGTTACTGGTGTTTATGGAGAAGTAAGAGAACTTGTCGTAAATGTTAAAGAAGATATTATACCTCCTAACCCTGATAAAGAACTTATCTTAAAAGCAAATGATAAAACAATGACAATTGGTGATATTGCTAGTATTAATTCACTAATTAAACAAGGTTCATTCACTAGTGCAACTAGTGCAAATAAAACAATTGTTGAAATAGTTGATGGTAAGTTAGTTGCTAGACATGTTGGTGAGACAAAAGTAACTATTAATGGTAAGATAAATTCACAAACTATTACTGTTAAAGTTGTTGCTGAACAAATAATTCTATCAAGACCTTCTATTAATATGATAATAGGAGAAAAACAAACTGTAACTGTTGAACAAGGATTAGATCCAATAAAATGGGAATCAAGTGACCCATCAATTGCAACAGTAGATCCAGATACTGGAGAAATTACTGCTGTATCTGAAGGAACAGTTACAATATATGCTATTAATGAATCTGGAGAAAAAACTCCATTAATAGTTAATGTAAGTAAATCTAATAATACTAAGTTAGAAAAGTTACAAGTATTTGTTAAAGGAACAGAATATCCTGTTTTAATTGGAGAAGATAGTACTTCATATCGTGTAGAAGTTGAATCTAATATTGATTTAGACCAATATTCTGTAGTTGCAACACCTATAAGTGGCGCAACAGTACAATATGTTTATCCAGATGGAAGAGTTGAAAGTTCTTTAAATAATTTAACTTTAAATCCTGGTGATAATAAAGTTCAAGTTATTGTTACGGCACAAGATGGGACAACTACAACTACTTATGAAGTAAACGTTTATAAAAAGAAGAGTCAAGATACTTTAGTAAATGTCTATACTAAAAATAGTGACAATGTAGATGTTTTGTTAAGTACAACAGATTCGTATGACGTACCTTATAATACAGATAAAATTGATTTAACTGCTAAGTTAAATGATACTAGAGGTAAAATAGAATCTATTAAGTTAGATGATGGTACTGTTGTTAGTGTAGATAAAGATGGAAAATTCAATGTACCACTTGCTCCTGGAGATAATAAGTTCTATGTAACGGTTAAACCTCAAGATGAAACTGTACCAGCTAAAACTTATGCTTATACGGTTCATAGAGCTGTTAGAACTGTTGAATTTACAGAACTTGAAAATGATAATTTAAGAATTGAAGAGTCTCCAATAACACTTGAATATACAGTTTATGATGATGGTGTAGAAACTGATGATTATAAAGTAGAAGATATAAGTGTTACAAGTACTACATTTAAAGGTAAGATTGATTGGATAGGAGATCCAAAGAATCCAATAAAAGGAATTGTAAGTTTGACTCCTGCTAATGAAGATGTTAGAGATGAAAAACATACTATAACATTATCTTATAAAAATGGTGAAAGTACTGATGATTTATCATTTATGATTGTAAAAGATAAATATGAGATTACTGGACCAGAAAAGATTAATGCTCTATATAATGATCCTGATAATAAGACATTTGAATTGAAGTTTGATACTAACGTATTAAAATATGAACATACTGATGAATATGGAGATAAAGACTTATTTAAACCTGAATTAGATGAAGCAAATGGATTATTGAAATTTGTAAGTACTAATGGTGATGGTGGAGTTGTAAGTATTAATTATCCAACTGATAGTATAGCTAGTATTGTGTTAGTTCCAACTAAAGATAAAGATGGTAAACCATTAGCTACGACATCTTATGTATTAAAAGTTACCATGAAGGATATAGTGACTGATAAGAATGCACCTAAAGTTATAAATATAAAAGTAACGGGATCTATATATGGTGAAGATGTTAAACCATTGGATGTTGAAGTAACTATTAGAAAAAAATATATATTGACTTTAAAAACTATTGAAGACAATGCATACTTGAATTCATTTAGAAATACATTGCTTGAATATCCAGTAGATATTGGTGAAGATGGTACAGGTTCTATATTTGATTTAAAAGGCATTGAACCATTTAAGATTGCTGATGAAAAAAAATGTGAAGTTTATGAATTCCTTAACTGGGTAGAAGTAGATGATGATGGTAAAGAAATTGGAACAATTACTGATACCAAAGTTAATGTTACTAAAAATATGACTTTAGTACCTAAATTCAGTACTACTTCTAAAAAAGGAGAGATCACTAAATCAGGTCATATTAGTTTAAAGAGTTTTGACTTATTTGATGCAGATACGAGATATGGTGGTAATAAACTAATTTATCCTGGACTTGAAGGTGCTCATACATTCACAATTGACAATAATACTTCTGAAATTATCACTATTAAGAAGATAATTATGGAAGAAGAAACTATTTGTTCTCGTGGAACATGTTTAAATATGGGATATAAAGTTAGAAGAACCGTTCCTGAAAGTAATACTGATAAGTATTATTATGGTGCATCTGCTGCAAGTGATGATGTTGACGATGTTAACAATTCATACACAATTCTTAATAAAGATGTTGGTTCAAACGATTGGAAAGAAATAACAGTTGATGATACTTTTGTCATTGATCCAGGTAAATCCGCAGAACTTACTGTTCTATGGAGATGGGTGGACGATGATGAAAACGATTACAAGATAGGTGAAGAAGCCAATAATAATAGTAGTTATAAATTCTATATTGGTTTAGACTTTGAAAAGGTAAATGAAACATGTGATATAAAGTCTATTGAACCAACAACAACTACAACAAAGAATTAAAAAGGAGTAATGACTTATGAAGTTGTTAAAAAAGATTGTAACGACAATTATTTCAATATTTTTGATACTTTTGGTAACATTTAATATTTATAATTTCGTAAGTATTAATTTACTTCATAAAGATATGGCTAAAGTAGCCGGATATGCTTTACTCGAAGTTGTATCTGGCTCGATGGAGCCAACTATTATGGTTGGAGATTTAATCATAATAGATACGAATTGCAAAGAATATAAAGATAATGATATAATTACATTTAGAGATATTAATGATGCTTTTGTTACACATAGAATAATATCTATTGATCATGACAAAAACACGATGATAACTCAAGGAGATGCTAATGATTCTAAGGATGAAGCAATGAGTACTAATGCTATTGTTGGAAAGTATGTTGTAAAGATTCCAGCAATGGGAAAGGTAATGGGTGCACTTAAGAATCCATTAGTTATGGTTCTTATATTAGTTATTGGTATTATTGTATGTGCTCTTGTTAGTACAGACGATAATCTAAATCCGAAAGATCTGAAGGTAGAAGATGAAGAGTTCTTAGAGTTTAAAAGACAAAAAGAACTTGCAAAAATGCAAGAAGAACAACCTGAAGTAAAACTAGTAAAGAAACCAACCAAGACAAAAGAAACTGCAAAAAAAGGAGAAACAAAGGCTCCTGTTAAGAAAACTTCTACAAAGAAGAAGGTAGAAGATAAAGTAGAGGAAGAGAAAGTTGAGAAAACAGTAAAAACTGTTAAGAAAACTTCTAGTCCTACTAAGAAGACTAGTACACCAAAGAAAACTACTAGTACAGAAAAAAAGTCAAGTGCTTCTAGTGCAAAGAAAACTAGTACTTCTAAAAAGACTACAAGTACAGAAAAAAAGAATAGTACATCAAAGAAAACTAAATAGATAAGGAAGTGAGTATTATGTTTAAGTTGTTGCATAGTAAAATGTTTAGACAAAACTTATGCAAATGGGTATTTATGTATATAGCTGCAATTGGACTTTTAACTAGTGTAATAACTTATTCAAAATACATTACTAGTATGATGAATGATGGTAAAAGTAGAACATCAAAATTCATAGTTAAAATAGATCCTTATAATGATAGTTCTTTTAATTGTCCTCTTGATAATCCAAAAGAATGTGTTACTAATGTACGTGTAAGACCGACAAAAGAAATTGAAGTTTATTTTAAACTTGATTTAAATGAACTTGAAGTAAAATCAAATATTGTCTTAAGAGCAAGTGCCGGTACTTTAAATGGTAATTTTGTTCAAGACAATGGAGCTGCACCTAGTCAGTTTGATATTTTACGAATAGAAGAAGTTGATAAGGATAGAAAAAATATTCTTAAGACTGAAGAAGATTATAATAACAATAGTTTAACTAATGAAATAATAACAACAGGTTATGAAGATTTACAAGGAAAACAAACAGCTACTGCTTCGTTTGTTTTTACGCCTAAGATACCTGAAAAGGCAAAGAATCCAAATACTCCTGATGAGGAAATAAAAAGAACTCCAGAGGAGATGGAGGCAAATATTAAATATATTAAAGTAGTTGCTAAATATAGATTTAGTGATGATGAAATAGTTGATGGCGTTATTGATTTCTCTAAATTAAAGAATGATGAAATAAGAATAGGCTATTCTGCTACACAAGTAAATTAGATAGAAAGAAGGTGTTTATATGGGTAATTTAAAAAAGGTAAATAAAATATTAGGTATTACGTTAATTGTATTTAGTTTAGGTGTTTTTGCAAATTATTCTAAAACATCTTCTAAATACTTTGTTGATGATTTAGATGATAAAAGTGATAATATAGTAAATTTAATAAGTTTTAAGTCTTTAAAATATGGTGAAACTAAAGGTTTAGTAACTTATAGTGAAAAGCTTACTAATTTAGAGATTTCTGATATTGAATACTCTATAAAATTTTATAGAAAGATAGTTAATTCAAATGATGAAGATGTAATAACTGATAACTATCGTGTTGTTGTTGATAATGGGTGTACAGTAACTGAAGTAGTTACACCAAATGCACCTACTTATGTTCCTAATCAGGATGGTTCTATAAATGAAAACTCTAAAGGTTCTATTTATACTACTTCTATAGGAGATGGTAGTACAACTGAAAATGTAGTAAATTTAACTTATTATAATGATGTTGAGTCAAATACTTCGGCCGGTTCTTCATCTAATGATTTGATAACTGTAAAATATTCTTGTCCATTAAGTGTTGTTAAACGTAATAAAGATGGCGGAGGGGAAGAGACTTCTACTGAATTTAATATATACGAAAAAATTAATGATGAAAGTGAATTCCTATATCTAAATTATACTTATACAAAAGATTTTGTTCAAAAGGTTTATAATGTTCTTATAAACGGAACAAGATTAGAAAAAATGCATATACCTGTTGATGATTCTATGATTAATATTGATGATGAATTTGATAAATGGGTAGATGCTTATGTTAATAATTTCTTAGCTAATAGTGACTTTAATGGTATTGTTCCTAATCAGGTAAAAGTTTATATAAATGATAAAAAAGTTCGTGATAATCCTAATACTGGTTTAGGTTTGAAGCAATCTACCTCTGATGCAGGGGCTGCTTACAAGACTATGTATGAATTTGATTCTATTATGAGTCAAGCTTATACTTATCATGTAAATGTTAATGGCTCGAAACCTGATAGACCATATTTGTATTTTCTAGAGTCTTTGAATGAAACTGAAAATGATGCGTTATTTGATAATTATATTAAAACATATTATACAGAATTTTCAGATGCTGAAAGAAAAATAATAACTGATTATGTTAAGGCCTCTGGTGGTATTACTTCTGTAATAAATGGCTCGACAACAATAAATGGAATAGGGCATGTTATTGGTACAGGAGCTAAAAGATACTTTGTTTATATTGAAGAAAATATTTTGAAAAAAATTGAATTAGAAGATAAAATTGTTATTGCAAAAGGTGGATCGACACCAATTTTAACTACTTTTATAAATGCTATTAATACGAAGAATTCTAAGTATAATTGGATTGATTCAAGTGATTTTACAGCATTTAGATATATAGTCCGTTCAAGTACATCTGGAATACAGAATTCTCTTAAAACAACAAATCCAGAGTTGAATGATTATTTCTTTATTCGAGTAAGTGGATATGTTGTTATGATAAGGATTTATAATGAGGCGGATGATCCTGATAATGCTTATGCTGAATTATATAGATTCAAAATGAATGCTAGTAATCCTGCATCAGAAACTCTAGAAATTAATAATCCAACAAGATTGGTATATACGTTCAGTACAACTACTTCTAGCATAGATAGTGAACAATCTTGTATTGATTATACTTCGGATGTTCTTGAAGCTAAAACAGGTATAGCTCCAACCACATATAGCAATGTTGTAGCCGATGCTAAAAAATGGCTTGATACTGGAACAAACGATTCAACTGTTGTTGATTTCTCAAAGCCTAATTTATTCCAAATAGATTATAAAGGTTCTAGTCTTGTTCAGATAGATAGAAAATTATATGGTGAAACAACATCAACTGTTGGAGAAACAGATACTAATGGAACAACAACTACGACTACTAATGTAGCTCCATAAAGTGAAAATATTTAAGAATATCTTTTAAGATATTCTTTTTTTTGCTAAAATATAGGCAAATGCAACTGATTGTTTACAAAAAACAACCTTTAGTTGGTGGAATGCAACCAGAAATAATTCTATAATTTTTAGCAAGAGGTGATAAATATGAGTTTCGAAAAGAAACTACAAAGTTTAAGAAAGAAGGCTGGATTGAGCCAAGAAGAGTTAGCTAATCAATTGGGTGTTTCAAGACAAGCTGTTTCTAAATGGGAATCTGGTTCTAGTTATCCCGAAATGGATAAATTAATATTAATGACAAAGTTATTTAAATGTACTTTAGATGATCTAGTTAATGATGATGTAAAAGAAATTGAAACTACTAATAAAAGTAAAAAAGTACAAAATACTAAAGATAGTTTATTAGAGTTTATTACTAAATCTATTAGTATGTTTACTTCTATGAAGTCATCTAGTGCATTTAAATGTTTAGTAGAAATTGCTGTCTTTATATTTGGGCTTGTTATAGTAACTGCTATTGTATTCGAAATAGGTGTAGGAATACTGGATTCAATGTTTAGTATTGTTTATCCATTAACTTTATTTTTAGCTAATGTTTATTTAATAGTTTTAATAGCACTTGATTTGATTATTATTTTTCAATTCTATAAGATTAGATATTTAGATTATTATGATGAGATAGTATATCAACAAAGTGTTAAAAGCAATTTAGTTAAAAATACTGAATCTAAGAATGATCAAAAGGCAAATGAGAAAGCTAAAGAAGATGAAGAAGGAGAAAAAAAGAATCAAAGAATAAGTTTAAGTCATAAGGATAAAGAAAGAATTATAATAAGAGATCCAGAACATAGACCATTAGCATTTCTTTCAACTATATCTGATGTAATAATATTTATTTATAAATGTGTATTAAGATTTATTACAATTCCATTTTTATTTTTACTAGTTTTTTTGGTAATTGGATTAGTTATTCTAATATACTTAGTAAGTTATAATGCAGTATTTATTGGCGTATCTATTGCATGTGCTTCTGCTATACTTTTAAATGTATTAGTTATAAGAACTTTAAGTGATGATTTATTTAAGGGGAAATACCCAATTAAGATAATGTCAATTTTATTTTTAGTATCTTTAGTGTTTGGTGGAATAGGAGCAGGTCTTTCGATTATATCATGCAAGAATATTGATTTCCGTGAAGCTGATACTTTAACAAAAGTTAGTGAAGTGTATGACTATAATGATAAATTATATTTAAACTTTATGGGTGCTACTGATGGTATGATTGTATTTGAAGAAGATGATACTTTGGATGATGTTTTAATAACTTTTGAATATGATTCTAGAATATTTAAGTATGAACTTTCTAATCCTGCTGGGGACGCGTCTTATTTACTTTTAAATAGAATGATGGTTGATGATTATAGTTCAAAACAACTAATTGATGAATTCTTAAATAATTTAAAGAAGAATTTGGTATTAAGCTATGGTTTATATGGTGGAACTCCTGTAGTTAAAGTAAAAGCAAATGAAAAACATATTAAAAAACTTATTAGTAATATAAGTGAAAAAAACGACATAAACGTTGAAGAGAAAAATATTAATGGAATAAGTAGATATCGAGTATACTCTATCGACAAAGACGTGAATGATATTAAAGCGTGTTATCAAGATGATTATTATAAAAAATGTTTTAGAATAGTTGATGAGACAAATGAAAATGATTTTACATATGAAATAAAGAACAATGAATTTGTCTATAATAAAGCGAGATATAATTGTCAATTTAATGGCTCTACTGATTACTATTGTTCTGATAGATAGGAAAGAAGAATAAAGAATTCTTCTTTTTTTATGTTTTCTAGCAAATTTAAAAAGTAAAAAGAAAATAAATCGGTAAAAAGATATATGAAAGGAGGAAAAATGAAAAAAGAAAACAAACAAGAAATATTTCTAAATCCTTTAAGTGATATCGTGTTTAAAACCTTGTGGATACGAGCTGATGAAGATTTAAGACTTTATTTTAATAGATTACTTTCATGGACATTGAAAAGAGATTTTAGTGGGTACACACTTGGACCAAATGAAACAGGTATAACAGAAGAAGGTAATATTGCAAATAAAGTTGATCTACTTTTAGAAAAAGATGGAGTAAAAGTAGATATTGAACTCAATAGAAAAAGTGAGAATAGCTCTATACAAAAAGCCATGAATAAAAGT
>CAYWFZ010000054.1:0-8733 GCA_964458035.1 uncultured Muribaculaceae bacterium
GAACAGTTGGTTCTGGTGTAGTTTCAGAAATTATTGAATAATAATAACTAAACTATATAAATTAAAACTCACATTAATATGTGAGTTTTTTCTTTTTATAAGTTTATTGACTAAATATTTATAAGTTAGTAAAATTATAATAGGTGAAAATATGAAACTTATTAATTATGATAACATATTAGAAGCTGTTAAAAGAAAAAATAGGGTTAGTAGATTTATCGCCTTATGTATAGGTTGTTTTATTATAGCTTTAATCTATAATTCTTTCATTGTGCCCGAACATATTGTCTATGGAGGTGTAGGTGGAGTTGCTATTATAGCTAATAGATTAACTGGAATAGACACCACTTTATTCATAAACCTTGTAACATTTTCATTAGCAGTAATTTCCCTTATTCTTCTTGGAGTAAAAAAGACATCATATACCATAATTGGTTTTCTTATTTATACAATTATGGTAAATGTTACTTCTCCTATAGCTGCCTCTTTTGAGTTCACATTCGATAGTCATTTATTTGCAATACTATTCTATGCATTTATAGATGGAATAGGTTTTGGATTTATATATAAAGCGGGATTTAATACAGGCGGAATGGATTCGGTAGTTGCTATAGCACAGAAATATTTTAAATTTCCAACTGCAGTTTTATCTAATCTTGTCAATGGAACTATTATAGTTTGTGGTGCTTTAACTTTTGGGTTAGTAAATTCTATTTATGCCGTAATATATTTAAAACTAATGAACTTTATATCTGATCGCGTTATTCTAGGTGTATCATCAAGCAAGCTTCTATTTATAAAGACAAGAAATTTAGAAACTGTAGAAGAATTACTAAGAGATGATCTTGAACTAGGATACACATTAATTGAATCTACCAATGGTATAGGTAAGCTAAAAAAAAGTATAATTATGTGTGTTATTCCAACAGATCGATATTATGACTTAAAACGAGAACTCGTTAACATTGATAAAAAGGTTGAAGTGTTCTCAAATGATTGCTATACAGTTATGGGTGGACACACAAATAAATTAATAAATGTTTAAAACATGTAAGTTTTAAACATTTTATTTTATAAAAATGCATGATTTAGTTAATTAAAAAGCCAAATCATGGTATAATCTTAACAGGTGATGAAAATGAACGATAATATAAATAATTCATCAAACGAAGAAATTGAAGTTTTAGAACCACTTGAACAAACATCAGTAGATAATAAACCAGCACGACCAAGTGTAATCTCTATGTATGGAGAAATACTTACTGATAAGCAATATATTACTAATCCAGCAATTGCAAGAGACAACGAAATAAACAGTATGATACTTGCCTTAATAACACCGGATAAAAGTGCTTTATTAGTAGGTAAGCCTGGTATAGGTAAGACAGCCTTAGTTGAAGGGCTAGCTTACAGGATACATACTAATCAAGTTCCAGATGTATTAAAAGGATGGAGAATAATAAAAATAAACTTACCAGCCCTTTTAGGTAAGATGGTTGTCGATGGAGTAGAAGTATCTAAACTACAAATGTTAATAGATGAAATAGATAACATTGAAAAAACAATATTATTTATTGATGAGGTTCACTTACTTGTAGCTCACAATAATGGATCTGTCGATTTAGATTTTTCAAATATGTTAAAGCCATATCTTGATAGAGGAAGAATTCTTATGATAGGTGCAACAACATCTGAAGAATATGAACAATACATTTTAAGAGATCGTGCGTTCGTTAGACGTTTTATAAAAATTGATATTGCAGAAGCACAAGGTGCTGATGTTGTTAAAATCCTTGAAGGAACATTCCCAAAATTTGAACATCAAATGCATGTTAAAATTGGTTATACAGAATTCCAAAGAGAAAGAATATTCGAATGGATTGTAGAACATACAAGTGAATATAAAAGAGTATATGAAGTACAAAACAGATATCCTGATATATGTTTAACTATTGTATCTAGTGCTTTTAGTTTTGCATTATTCGAAAATTCTGAAGTTGTAACTTTAAAACATTTTTATTTAGCTATGAAAAATACGGGTACAATTTATGAAGATTCTAAACAAAAAGCTATAGAAGATTTTAAAGTAAGATTTAAGGATATGTTACTAAAAGAAGGAATAGATCCAGAACAATTATAATGTTAATAACTATAAAGTTATTAACATTTTTTTGTACTTTAGAGATGTTTAAAACAAATATGTTTTCAACAAAAAAGAGTTTTACTTTGAAACTCTTTTTCCTTGATAAGTATCTCTTCTAACCATTTCCTTATCTATATCATTTAGTACACAAAATTTCTTTAGAAGCCATTTAGGTTCAATTAAATCTTCTTTAACTGGGTCGCCTGTAATTCGATTAATAACAATGTTTTCATTTAAATATTCAAGTTGATCAATAACTATATCAATGTATTCTTCTTTAGTTAATACATGAAACTTTTCTTTTTCATACATATCAGCTAAATCAGTGTTCTTAATAATATGAAGCATATGTATTTTTATTCCATCAATACCAATACTATTTAAATACTTTGCTGTTTCAATCATCATTTCTTTTGTTTCATAAGGTAAACCATTTATTATGTGAACAACAACCTTTATATCTCTTGCCTTTAATTTTTTAAAACATTCATAAAAGTTATTTAAATCATGTCCACGATTAATTAACTTTAAAGTGGCTTCATGAATAGACTGTAATCCTAGTTCAACTACCAAATCGCATCTTTTATTTAAATCTGTTAGATAATCTAAAACTTCATCACTTATAGCATCACTTCTAGTTGCTATATTTAATCCAACAACATTGTCAAGGTTTAATATTGTTTCATATTTTTCTTTTAATTCTTCAACACTTGCATAGGTATTTGTGTTGGCTTGAAAATAACCAATATATTTTGCATCAGGCCACTTTTTTAACATTATATCTTTAACTTGATTAAACTGTGAAACTAAATCTAATTCTTTTTTGCCCGCAAAGTCACCACTACCTAATCTAGAACAGAATATACAGCCTCTTGTTCCAACAGCACCATCTCGATTGGGACAAGTAAAACCACCGTTTAAACTGACTTTAAATACCTTTGAATTATATTTTTTTCTATAGTAATAATTTAAAGTGTAATATCTTTTATTATCTAATGTGTTTTTAAACATGTCATCAACACCTAACTAAAAAATATTATAGTATTAATAACTTTAATAAGCAAATAAAAAAGAGGATTAACCTCTTCTTAAAGCTTTTTCTGATTCCTTTTCCTTTGCTAATTCATCTTTTAATTCATTTATTCGTCTTTCTTTGATTAGAAGATAAGGATAACTTAGATCATCTTCAGTAAATGCTTGTTTGGATCTTATATATACTGGGGAAATTCTTTTCCCAGAAGAGTCCATTTTGAACATTAATCTATCCTTTATAACTTGATCTTCTTCTAGTGCAATAGTATCAGTTACTAAAAATGATTCTCCATCTATATTATCAATACATGTAAATTCCATACTCTGAATATCAGACTTTTCTAATGAAAATAAACAAGATTTCTCTCTGTGTTCTGGTGTAACAATTACAACTCTATCATTAACTAATTGTATAGCTCCAGGAAGTTTAGATCTTTCAATAAAGTTTTTATTATATTCTCCATCAACATAGTCAATCTGAATAATTTCTTTTCTTGATTTAGTTCTTTCATAATCATAAACTAATCTTTCAACAAGAAAATGATTTCCAAGCCTATTAATACTTATTGTATCTTCAGCTGGAAATAACAGTTTGCACATTGACTCCAAAAAGATACCTAAACTTTCCCCGTTCTCTTCTTTTGCTTGTCTAACTACAGTAGGGCATTCATATTCACTAGCATCAGTCTTAACAACGTTTATTGTTACAACTGCTACTCCATCAATAAAATCTGCATTTTCTAAATTTTCATCGGTTATATAACAATATAAAATTTTTCCATCGTTTATATCAAATTTTAACATACGTATCCTCCAAATTGAGAATTATTATATAGACAAAAAACTAATTTGTCAAAAATTAATTTTTTCCCCTTTTTGTTACTCTTAATTGTTGTATTTTTTCTTTCTCTAAAGTAGCAATTCTATTTAGCTCTTCAAGCTTTCTTTCAACTACAGTTGTGTATGTTTCACCTAAAGAGAATTCTACCGGCTCCATTTCATTATTTCTAGATAATATATCACCAATTATATATTCACTACTGTCCATTAAAAAAACTAAATTATCTTTAATATTCTTATTAACTGTTGAAACTATTGTGTCTACAACTAAAAATAAACCATCTTGAGCTTCTTCAATACTACTATAATTACTACGCCCCATCTTTCCTTCATTAATATGATAAATAGACATTTTACCTAAATCCGGCTTTAGTAACCCAATATCTTCATGACTTGTTGGAATTAGTCTAGATGGAATTTCTCTTACAAATTCAAACGTCGTAATTCCTTTTGTTATTTGTTTTGCTTTGAATTGTTTATAAACATGCCAAGATACATTTTCTTCTCCTGTTATGACATCTACAAAAAAATTATCTCCAATTCTCTTGATTCCATTTACAAATCTTTCAGCTGAAAAATATCTTGATCCATACCCTGCTAACTCATAAGGTTCATCTTCCTTTCCTGCTTCTTTTTCGTAAATAACTGCAGGAGAAGTGTATGAACAAACGTCATTATAAAAATCCTTATATTTAATATTCAAATCTACTATAGCAAGTCCGTCTTCAAATTTTATTTCTTGCCCATTTGCAATTTCTGCGCTTATTACATTCTTATCAAAATGTTTTACTTCCATAATATCCTCTTTTCTTAGTGATTTATTATAACACACGTATTTTAAGAAACAAAGAATAATATTTACTTATTTGAATAAATGTATTATTATAAGCATAAGAGGTGAAAAATCGTGAAAAAAAATTATATTATTGCAGGTATTATGCAAATTATTTTAATGGGAATAGGTTATTATATATTTCTACCACCATTAAATATTCAAGCATTTGGATTCTGGGCTTATGCCTTAGCGTCAATTGCGTTATTTGTATGTTTATTCTTTATTGCGTCATCTACTGCTGGTGTAGTAAGAATAACAAATAATTCTCATGTAGGAGAACTGCCTAAAGTTGTAAGCATTCCAATCATGTTAGCTCTAGTTATAGTTGGTGCAATTCTTATAGTTGATGTTGTATCGTCTCCTTTATTCAATGCATCAAGCTATTCAAAGAGAATTACAATTGATGAGACAAAGGAATTTTCAAACGATATTGCAGAGGTAAACTTTAATACACTACCACTACTAGATCGTGATTCTTCTGAAAAACTTGGAGACAGGGTTATGGGTCAAATGAGTGAACTAGTAAGTCAATACTATGTATCAGATCAATATACTCAAATAAACTATAACAATGAAATAATAAGAGTAACCCCTCTAGAATATGCTGATATTATTAAGTGGATTACTAATAGAAAAGATGGAGTAAAAGGATATATTAAAGTTAATTCAGTTAATGGAAATACTGAACTTGTAAAACTTGAAAAAGGTATGAAGTATACGCCAAGTGCTTACTTTAATGAAAATCTTCGTCGTCGTTTAAGATTTGCATACCCAACAACAATATTCGGAGATGCTAAATTTGAAATTGATAATGAAGGAAATCCTTATTGGATAGTTCCAACATATAGTTACACAGCTGTTGGACTAAAAACAAAGGTAAGTGGGGTTGTAATATTTAACCCAATAGATGGATCTTCAAAGAAATATAAAATGGAAGATGTTCCAACTTGGGTAGATAACGCAATCAATGCTGAATTACTAATTGAACAAGTTGATGACTGGGGTAACTATAAAGGTGGATTCTTCAATAGTATCTTCGGACAAAAAAATGTTGTTAATACAACAGAAGGATATAATTATTTAGCTATGAACGATGATATCTATCTTTATACGGGTATTACAAGTGTAATGAGTGATGAATCAAATTTAGGATTTATTCTATCTAATATGCGTACAGGGGAAACTAACTTCTATTCAGTTCCTGGAGCAGAAGAATACAGTGCTATGGCTTCAGCTCAAGGACAAGTGCAACAAATGCAATATGTATCGACTTTCCCATTATTAATTAACCTAAACAATAAACCTACATACTTAGTAAGTTTAAAAGACGCAGCTGGTTTAGTTAAAATGTATGGTTTCGTCGATGTCCAAGACTATCAAAAAGTTGTAGTAACAGACGCATCTAAGGGCATTGAACAAGCAAGCCAAAATTTCTTACAAAGTTACGCTGAAGAGATAAGTGATAACATAATTAACAAAAAGACTATAACTATTAAGAATATCAAATCAGCAACTAAATCAGGTAATACATATTACTATATAACAGATACAGAATCTAAAAAATATGTAGTGTCAATTTCTTTAAGTGATGAACTTGCATTCATAGGTGCTAATGATAAATTAACTATTGGATACTATGAAGAACAAGATATTACTGAAATAATTAAGTTATATTAAAAGCCTAAAAAGGCTTTTTTTACTTGAAAAAAGATTAACCTTATAGTAAAATAAACAAAGTTTGTGAAAGGGGGAGTATTAGTGAAGAAAATAAGATACTATGCTACTATTGGAATTCTTGCTGCAAATTTAACATTAACAAGTTGCTCATCAGAGGCAAAACCAGAAGAGACTATAAACGATAAAGCAGCGGAAAGTGTTGTATCACTTTCTGAAGTAATAACTTCAAGTGTTGAAGAAGCTGTTAATGAACAACTAGAACGTGAAAGAGAAGAAAAAGCTGCATTTGAAAAAGCCGTATCTAATCCAGATTTTGTTGATACTCCTGAATTTGCATCAGTTAATCGTGTAACAATAACTTGGAATGACGTAAGAAATTCCTTTATAGTTGAGTGTTCTAATGAAAATGCCACTTATACAGTTAATCTTCCTGAAGCAAGACTTGTAAGTTATATGTTAAAAAAATGTAACTGTGAATATCTATTCTTACATAATTTAGATAATTCTACTATTATTGACGAATTAAAATCTTTAACTAACGTCAAAGAAATATCCATATATGACACAAAAATAAGAAACCTAGATGTCTTAAAAGAATATACTTCTCTAGAAGGTGTAAGACTTGAAAATTGTTCAAATATAAGTGATATTAGTTTCTTCGAAGAATTACCTAATATAGTTGCAGTTGAGATAATCGGAACAAAAGTGCATGACTTATCTCCTTTAAGCAAGTGTACAAAATTAACATCTGCAAATTTAAGATGTAATGAAATAAATAATCCAGAAGTACTAAGTGATTTACCAAGCCTTTCGGCATTAAAGCTTGAATATAATAAAGTTGAAAATGCTAGTCAATTAAAATCTTTTGTTGACAAAGGTTTAATGTCTGAAGAAATGGCAGAAGCAATAGTTGAAACCACAACTAATCATGCACTTATTTTTTCATCAACTGATGAAGACGTTGCAAATAGTTTATTAATAACTTACTATGATGCCCAAAAAGAATATTATGCAGAAGCAAAAGATAAAGACGGAAATACAATTGCATTTTTATTTACAGATGAACCATATAATTTCTATGATATATCAACAAAACTAAACGAACAAAAATATTTATGTATTAAAAATTTCCCTAATGAAGGGTATATACATCACTTAAGTAATGGAGATGATTTTGAAACAGTTGAGGTCCAAAATTGTTCTTTTGATAAATTCTATATGCCAGATAACGTAGTTAACTTATCAATATATAACTGTCCGAATTTAACAGGTACATTTAAAGCCATTGGTATGCCTTGTATGTATACAGATTTAAAATATATCGGAATAAGAAATACTGGAATAACGAGTATTGAAGGACTAGACTTAGCTCGCTATTTAGAAAGTGTAAGCTTTGAAGATAATAAAATGGATAATTATGACTTCCTACAAGATGTAAAAAGTTTAAAATCAGTATCAGTAACTCTAGATAATCCTAACATGGATAGAGCAGTTTTAGATACATTAGCTGAATCGGGAGTTGAAGTATATGTAAGTGAAGGAGTAAAAACTAACGATTTAGAAGAAGATATTCCAATGGGACAAAAAAGAGCAAGATAAACTTGCTTTTTTCTATGCCAAGAAAGTGTTATATCTATTTAAATTTAGATTAAAATATTTTATAATCAATATTATGGTGGAGTGATTATAATGAATAATGAAGTAATAATAAACGAACTAATAGAAAGTTTAAATATTAGTAGAAAACAAATTGAAGCGACTCTTTCTTTACTAGAAGAAGGTGCAACAATACCCTTTATTGCACGTTACAGAAAAGAAGTAACTGGTGCACTTGATGAAAATCAAATAAAAGCTATTGGTGACTTGTATAGTTATTATCAAAATCTTTTAGAAAGAAAAGAAGCCGTAATACGTCTTATTGATGAAAAAGGATTATTAACTGATGAATTAAAAACACAAATAATGGATGCGAAGAAATTAACTGAAGTAGAAGACTTATATCGCCCATATAAAGAAAAGAAGAAAACTAAAGCTAGTGAGGCTATTAATGCTGGTTTAGAGCCACTTGCTAAAATGATTATGTCTTTTCCAACAACTGGTTCACTAGAAGAAATGGCTAAAAAGTTCTTGAATGATAAGATTGGCACTACTGATGCAGCACTTGAGGGAGCTGGATATATTATAGCAGAATGGATAAGTGACAATG
>CAYWFZ010000055.1:0-8426 GCA_964458035.1 uncultured Muribaculaceae bacterium
TTTCTTTAATAATCCACCATTCAGATTCAATAAATTCATTTGAACAAGTTACATATGGATGTTCACAATCAATAAATTGTCCCATCATATCAGTAACATTATTAATTTCATCGATATTAACAGCTGTAGCCTTATTACATTCGCGACAGAAATTTTCTACACCAAATTTTTCAATATCAGCTTTTGTTTTAAATCCTAACTTTTTTTCAACATTAACCTCAATTGGTAAACCATGTGTATCAAGACCAATCTTTCTTTTAACACGATACCCTTGCATTGTCTTATATTTACAGAATGAATCTTTAATAGCTTTTGCAAGTACATGGTGAATTCCCGGTTTAGCATTGGCATATATTGGTCCATCATAAAATACCCAATCATTTTCTCTTGAATCAATTGACTTATTAAAAATATCATTTTTCTTCCAATAATCTAATATACTAGTTTCAACCTCATGAACACTTCTTTTATCTAATTCTTTAAAATCTTTCATTATAACTCCTCCTCATCAAAACTTAAATCATGAATACTATCATATCCATAATACTCATAAATACTATCTACATCCATTGTAGTAACGTTTTTCTCATCTACTTCAAGCTTTTCTATCATTTTCTTAACACTTTCCTCATCCCTACCTTCTATTTCCATATATTCAGGTATATGAGGCCAGTGATCTAAATCTATCTCTACATCATCAAGAATATATTGTACACGTTTATTTTGTTGAAATCCCTTACTCTTATAACCTAAACCTAATAAAAGTTTATGTGCATCCTCAAAACTATTTACCTCTATTTCCATTTCTTTCATCCCATCAATTGTCTCTGCTTGTAAGTCTTTTAAGGTTATTGTTGTTTTCTTACCGTTAGTTCTAAGTCTAATCCATTTTTTAGGGCTCGCTGGAATCAAATCATAAATATATCTTTCTTGCATTGCATCACTTATTTTCTTCGCACCTAAACTTTCAAGCTTAGAAACAAAGGCGTCATGATCAATTTCTAAAACCTTTACTTCATATTCTGTATTCATGAATTCTCTCCCTTCAAAATAAAAACCCATGAAATATAAGGACGAGGGTACGTAGCCCCGTGGTACCACCTTATTTCATGAGTTAAACATGCACTTATTCTCTTAACGCGAGTATTACGTTCTTAGGTTTCCCTAAGACACATCAGAAGTGATACATAAATAAGCTCTTCTATCTACTTTCACCAATTATAGACTCTCTTTTTAGATTTACTTATTTAACGTCTTCATCAATTGCTTTACAAGTTAAATTATATTAATTAAACGCCTATTTGTCAATAAAATTTATCTAAGATACCGTACAAACAGCATTACTTGCCGTATTATGAGTATAACTAAATGAATAATGGTATGGTCCTCTACCAGTTTTAGATAATCTAGTTGCTGTTCCACCTGGACAACTTACATTACTATAAAGTGTATTAGCTTCAAATTCAATCTTTTTCTTTTCACCATAGAATATTCTTGCAAGTGTTCCACCATTTATTTGAGTAGATTGTCCTGATAAACTCACCCTAAAATCATAAAGAATTGGATCAAAATACATTTTACATGAAGTAGATGTAGCAGGAAGTACGATAGAATAAGTTCCAGCATTATAATTTCCACAACTTGGAGCTTCCTTTAGTTTATAACCATTTGGTAATGGAATACCCGTTGACCATGTTTGATTATAAACACCATTACCTCCATTATTAATAGATTTCGATGTATATGTATATGTTGGCGTATTAGTATCAGATTTACCCTTACCTATAAAATATGTAAGAGTTACTTTTACCTTACCATTCGAAACAAATCTTAAATTACAAGTAGCATTATTGGTTATATTAGAAAGAACTAAACGACTCGTTCCACTAAATGAATAAGATACATTTGAGCAGCTAGAAGAAGCTTCATCTATAACAAATCCTGGATTAGCGCTTAAAGAAACAGTTTTAGATTTACCAACTTCTAATTCAAGAGAATTTGGTGATGCAGACCCATTAGTAGCATTTAAAGTAACAGTATATTTCTGTGCCGCTCCTTTAGTTGTTCTTTGAGTCGTCCCTCTTGTTGTTTTTTCTGCTGTACTTCTTGTAGTCCTTTCTTTTGTTGTCCTGTTTCCTGAAGATGATGAACCTCCACCACTGGTACTCTTTTCTTTTGTAGTTCTTTCTTTTGTTGTTTTATCCCCACCAAATAACTTAGTTTTTTTAGTTGGAGCAACAAACTCTGAATCAGAGCTTATTAAATTATTACTTTTACCATGAATCTCTGCAAAACCCGGATCTGTAGAAAGTAAATTTTCAAAACTACAATTTGTTAAATCCTTCGTTTCAACTATATCTAAAATATCTATTACACCATCATTATTATAATCAAGATTTTTATCAAAGCTAGATCTTCCAACAATTACATCTCTTAAGGCAGAAACTTGATACTTAGCCTCTTCTGCTTTAACATTCATTGTAAAAACTGATGATATAAAAATTAAAGCAAAAAGAATAGATAAAATATTAGTTCCATTGTTTCCAGCATTATTATCAGTTGTATTCATTGGGTTAACTGGATTTACTTGATTTTGTCCATTAACTTGTTCTTGGCTAACTGGACTTACCGGATTTTGAGGACTAACAAGACTCGCATTGTTAGAAAAATCTATACTAACATCTTCATTTAATTTTGGTATTTCAACATTTTCAAAGTTTTGAGGATTAATAACTGTAAGTCCGTCATTTGGTTGTGTTTTTGCTACATCTTGATTAACCTCTTCTAGGGTTTCAATTCCATCATTTGGATTATAACCACCACTACTTACATTTTGTTCACTTTCTTCTTTAAGTGTTGGCATAATAGTTGCATTAAATGGATCAAATCCATTAACACTTGTCCCATTATCTACGTGTTCTCCCGTAACCTGTGGAAGAACTTCTTCTAAAGTATTATTATTTGGTGTTGGTGGATTAGAAAATACACTACTATTATTACTATTATCTACAGTTTGATCATTAGTAGCAGGTGCATCAAATTTACCTACAATATCTCCAAATGGTTTAACATTTTCATCAACTATAATAGCTTGAGTCATATCAATTGGTTTTTCTTCTTTACCAATCGCATCTATTGCTTCCTTATCAATCTTTATATTTGATGAATTAGGATCATAATTTTCTGGTTTTAATAAATCTTCTGTAGACTTTTCTCGTACTTCCTTCTTTCTTTTTGATGGAAGTAAGAAAATCAAAGCAACAGCAGCAACTATAATAAGACCAATTATTACAAATACATAAATATGATTTAAAAACCAATACTTTGTCTTTGTATTATCAGTTATATCATCCAAAACAAAGTTCATTTCTGATACTGAAACCCTATTTAAAGTAGATATAACGCCTTTAGAACGATACTTAACTTTATCAGGTCCTGAAGCTGTATAATTATATAAGAATATATCTGATTTATTTTTCTTTTTAAAAGAAGATTTTACTTCAAACACTAAAATTGCATAATTAGATTCATTAAAAGAATAATCGCTATCAGCAAGAATTTCTACTGTACTATATTTTCCATTTTTCTTTTCTGTTGAAGTTGTAACATTAAAATTATCTAATGCTTGAACCTCGACTAAAGTAAGTTTATTAGAATCATACGTTAAAGTTTCCTTAATCGTCATTATCTCTTCTCCAGCAAAACCTAAAGCAACTCTAACTTGATTCTCGGTAATATCTGTAGGCATAGATAAAAGTGGCTCAAATTTTGATGATTCAGCAAATACATTCATACTAAAACATACAAACATACCAACAATAATAAACAAATATTTTTTTATCTTCATCTCGACACCTCTATTATGATAATTATACCAAAAAAAAAGCCCACTTAATAGTGAGTTTTTATACATTTACAACATGCTTACTAAATAAATTTTTTCATAGTTCTTAACATTTGATTTGTATAAC
Organism: uncultured Muribaculaceae bacterium; assembly: GCA_964458035.1. Classification (GTDB taxonomy): domain Bacteria; phylum Bacillota_I; class Bacilli_A; order RF39; family UBA660; genus CAG-582. The sequence goes on from CAYWFZ010000055.1 coordinate 3,972, forward strand.
CAAGTTCATTATCATACCAAGCAACTACTTTTACAAGTTGACCATTATTAGTATCTAAAACTTCAGTTAAAAGTCCGTCAACTAAAGCACCAGTTGTTCTACCTACAACATCACTTGAAACAATTGGATCAGTAGTAAACTTAATTACTTCACTTTGATTATTTTTAAATACTTCATTTATTTCATCTTTAGTAACTCTTTTACCAAGTTCAATAGTCAAATCAATTACAGATCCATCTATAGTTGGAACACGAAAAGCTGAACCAGATAGTTTTCCATCTAATTTTGGTATTACCTTTCCAATAGCTGTAGCAGCTCCAGTAGATGCTGGAATAATATTTGCCATAGCACTTCTACCACGACGTGAGAATGCTCCTTTTTTATGTGCAATATCAAGAGTTGTTTGATCATTAGTTGTTGCATGAATAGTCGTCATAAATCCAGATTTTACTTCAAAATGCTTATCTAATATATTAAGAACTGGTGCAAGACAGTTAGTTGTACAAGAAGCAGCAGAAATAACTTCTTCACTTCCATCTAATATTTCGTCATTTACACCATACACAATTGTTTTTAAATCTCCCTTAGCAGGAGCAGATATTACGACATGTTTAGCTCCAGCATTAATGTGTGCTTGAGCTTTATCTTTATCAGTATAAAATCCCGTACACTCTAAGACAACATCAACTGCCTCGCTTCTCCAAGGCAAAAGAGATGCATCCTTCTCTTTATATACCTTAACTAATCTACCATCTAATAAAATACCTTCATCATTAAAACTTATTTTACTATCATCAAATCCTCTAAAATTAGAATCATACTTTAGTAAGTAATATAAATCTTCAACACTAGTTAAGTCATTAATTGCAACAACTTCTAGTTCCTTATCATCTATAAGACTTCTAAATGCTAATCTTCCAATTCTACCAAAACCATTAATCGCTACTCTTTTCATATCATCACTCCTCAAAACACGATCCACCAATGAATTCTCTTAATAAATTATCTTCATCAACATATTCACTTGGTATTGGATAAATAGATTTTAAATTATCTAATAATCTACGAGCTTCATAATAAAACTCTGAATCCATACTTATATTGTAAAGTAAAGGTTCAACATAAACTTTTAATACTCCAAGTTCATAAACATAAGCAGTGTTAACTATAGCATCAGCCGTATCTGTATATGGGAAAATATGTTTTTCTTCCCCCGCTCTAACACTACTCCATGTTGCTAAACTAGCCTCAGCCGATCTACCTCTCGTGCGATAATCTCTTACTATTCTTCTAATAAGTCTATTATCGGTTGTTGAAACATAATTGTGTCTATCAACATTTAAAGGAGTTAAAGGACTAATATAAACCTTAAATATAACACTCTCATCACTTAATTCAAGTAATCTAGGATTTAATGCATGTAATCCTTCAATTACTAAAATATCAGATGCTCCTATTGTTAAAGGTTCACGTTTATATTCTTTCTCACCACTTAAGAAATTATACGTAGGTATAACAACACTTTTACCATCTAATAAATCTTTTAAATCTTGATTAAATAGTTTAACATCTATACTTTCTAAACACTCATAATCTCTTTTACCAAATTCATCCAATGGAGTTTCATCACGATTAACAAAGAAATCATCTAAACTTATAGCATGAGCAGAACAACCTAAACTAGATAAATACAAACTCATCTTCTTACTAGTAGTAGTTTTACCACTAGAAGAAGGTCCAGCAATTAATACAATACGTTTACCAGCCTCTACTACCTTTTTAGCTATATCAAAAACTTCATTATCAACCATAATATCATTTTTCTTAATTAAATCACGAATACTCGCTTCAGCCACAATTCTGTTAACATCACTTACATAATTAAGTCCCTGCTTATTAAGCCATTCATCATAAAAATTAAACGAATTATATATATTATTTCTAAATGTAAAATTAAGTTTGCCATCAATTGGATAAAGCAATACTAATTCATTTGGTCCAACATAATATAAATCAAATAAAGGTATTTCTTTAGAACTCTTAGGCATATCATGTGAATAAAAATAATTATACTGACCTTCAAATTCAAATAAAGATACAGTTAAATTATTTATATTTAAAACATTGAGAGCCTTTTCTTCATTTCCCTTTTTCTTAAAGAAATCATAAGCCTCTTGTTTACTTACAACCTTCTTATTAAAAGGAATATCTTTTTTTACCATCACACCCATTATAGCTTTAATTTTCTTTAATTCGTTTTCATCGATTATTTCATCACATATAATTGTTGCATATATTCCATGGTCTAGAGAATGATGAAAAACAACTTCTCCATTATAAAGTCTTTTTACAGCATTACAAAGCATGAATTTTAAACCAGCCCCATAGATTTTAACATTCATAGTATCACCTATAATAAATTATATCATTATCTAGTGTCTAATACACAAAAAAGTGTGACTACTAGTCAATAATATTACACATTATGACATATTAGTTTGTTATAAAATCTGCATATATTTATATACTAATTATAGGTGATTATATGTTCTGTCCAACAATTATAGAAAAAAATCATGATCGTGAATACGCATATGACTTATATTCAAGACTTTTAAAAGATCGCATTATCTTCTTATCTGGTGAAATAAATGATGATTTGTCCTCCATTATCATATCAGAACTCCTATATTTAGATTCAATTAATCATGAAGATATATCAATGTATATTAATTCCCCTGGGGGTTCAGTTACATCAGGGCTTGCAATATATGACACAATGAATCTTATTTCATCTGATATAAAAACAATCGGGATAGGTTCTTGTGCAAGTATGGGAGCATTTTTGCTTTCAAGCGGAACTAAAGGGAAAAGATACGTCTTACCAAATACAGAAGTCATGATTCATGAAGTCTTAGGTGGTGGCTCTGGTCAAGCAACAGATGTAAAAATACAAGCAGACCATATACTTTATTTAAGAGATAAACTTAATAAAATACTTGCTAAAAATACGAATAAATCTATAAAGAAAATAAATATAGATACTAATCGAGATAACTACATGTCTGCATCCTCTGCTCTTGAATATGGATTAATTGATAAAATAATAGAAAAAAACACTTAATTGATAAGTGTTTTTATAATTGTATCTTTTATCTATCGACTGCTAAGTATTGAAAAAAGATTAACACGTTTTTCCTTAAAATATTCTGTTATTCATTTAGAATAAAGATTTAGATAGTTCTATAACAGGGCGAACGCCATAAGCATACTCATTGCTGACACTGTACCAGTCGAAGAGACCAACTGAACGAACGGCCCACACGTTAAGATCATGGTTGGCAAAAGAGGTAGAAGTACGGTATGTTGTTGAATATAAGAATTCTGGTGCTCCTATAACGGTTGCATCTTCTACGAATTTTTCAGCACCAAATGACCAAGCATATCCTGCTTTACATGAACTCTTTTCTGAGTTACATCCAGCCGCTTCAAGTTCTTCTTTTGTTATTAATCTTACGATTCTTACTTCTCCATCTAATTCGTTTAATTTAGTTGCATATGCATCCACATATTCTTTTATATCACTTATTGAATAATCACTTGCTTTTTGTTCTTCAGTAAGTGTATCAATTTTTGTTTGTGACATAAATGGAACAGTTCCTATCCATGGAAACAAGTTATTTCCTTCAGCGTCCAATAGTTCACCTCTAGCACTTGGATTTTGTAATCCTGTTGGATTTTCAAGTGGGATAGTATCATAATCGTAGTCTGAAACAACACTATTGGTCTGGCCTCCTACATGTAAATTATATTGGGCTATTGCTTTAACGTTATCTCCTTCTATATCATATACATAGAATGACTCTGTCCCTAGTGTTATTAAGTCCCCTTTTGATAGTACTCCGTCACTATCATTATCTGCCGTTATCGCCCATGGATTCTTTACTTTTTCAGCAGGCGTTCCAGTAGCTAAGTTTTCTCTTTCTACTGCATTGGCTGTAATTGATAATACTACTTCTATTTCCTTAGTTGGATTTTCCTCGGTTCCAACATATGGCTTTGTTACTTCTATTGTTAATGTTCCAGTTCTTGTTTGGGTTGCCAACAAATTAGTCCATGTATCAAATACATTGGTTATTTTTATATACTCATTTATTTCTGTACAATTAAGTGTTAAATCTGCATCATAGTTTTTACTTCCATTTGTTACATCATAAACAAGCTCATACTTTTCTCCAACTGACTTCATGTCCACTGTGAACGATATATGTGTGTCATCTTTAATTAAACTTTTTCTTGTCTTACCATTTTCTACTGCATTTGAAAAATATACTTCAAACTCACTAGTATTTTCTGCTACTCTTGTTGTTCCATTAATTACTAAAGTTGTACTAACAGCAGCAAAACCTATAGTTAATAATACTATTAATAACATTAACTTTTTATTCTTCATAA
>CAYWFZ010000056.1:0-5899 GCA_964458035.1 uncultured Muribaculaceae bacterium
CCATTATTAAAAAGACGAGTATTTATTTCTTATGATGAAATAAATAAAGTTATTGTAGCAAAGAATAGAGGAATAGTATTATTTACAGATAAAGGAAGATACGTTTTTGACGAATTCTATTCCAATAAAAAAAAGTTTATAAAAATACTAGAAGAAAAGAAATTCCCACTTATATATACAAAGTATTTTTATAAGAAATAGGATAATTAATAACTAAAGTCGAGTTTTAATTTTCTATTATAATATTAAAGAAAAATGAACATTACAACAAAATTTGTTAGTATTAGAAAGCATCACATAAAAATAGTTATGAAGGAATTAACAAATTTAAGAAAAAAAACTTAGTTAAAATTAAAGCAGAATTATCTAATCATGGAATTATAAATCAATACATAGCAATACTTAAGGAGTACATATGAAAAAAAATGATAGTAAAAAGAAACACAATGATGCAGTTGAATTAGTGGCTGACTTATTATATCAACAAGATCTCGAAAGAGAAAAGAATGAACTATATTCTAAAGAAAGCATATGGCCATCACTTAAAAAGGAAATACAAGCTCATGGTTATGAGTGTGAAGTACAGGGTATGGCAGAATACATATGTGCAAACAATCCAGATGAATTTCGTGAAATAATTATGAAATACTACAAGATATGTACTATTGATCAAGAAAAAGCATTTTTGGTCTCGTGTTTAATAAATAAAAAGAATGCAGAACTAACACCATTTATTTTAAATGAATTTGAAAAAATGCATGACCATGAAAAGTGTATGCTTAATACGATGGTCGCCAATTTTATCCACAAAACTTGTAATAAAAAGTACAAGGATTTATACATTAGGGTATTAAAAAATAAAAAAATTAAGAAGAATACTATTTCTATATTTCCATTTATAGAAACTTTAAGAATTAAAGAAGTTGAAGAAATATTAGTAGACTATTTAAATGACGATGAAATCGTTGGTGGAGAAGATAATTATATGAAAAATCATATTCTTGAATCTTTATCCAAATATAAGGACCCAAGTTTACTATATTTATTTCAAAGTTATCTAACGGATGATGATAAAGATATTAGAATAATATGTAAAAAAGCTATAGATAAAATTAATAAAACAAGAAATTTTTAAAAATAGATATAAGGAGGCAGAATTAATTTAATTGCAAACAATTAATTACTAAAAGGAAGATAGACATGAAAAAAACTGATGACAAAACAAAAAAGAAAAATTGGATAGATGGAGATACTTTTGCTGTTAAAATAGAAAACCATTCTAAGGAATATAATGGAAGATATTTAATTTTAACAAAAAGTGTAAAGGAGTTATGGCAAGAGTTTTTTAAAACGGATAGTGAATTTGAGAAAGAAATGAGAAATAGTCCATTATTTTACATAAAAATCACAAATGGCAAGCAAATTCCAAATAATTTTGAAGAACTAAACAAATTAGATTATATTAAAACATGGGTTATTTATACTGATGAAACAACAAAGAACAGATTCGATAAAGGATTGTATGATGAAGCCGATGAATTTAATTATACTTACGAATATTTATATAATTTATTGTTTCATAGAGAATTTAATTATGATAATTTTATATATATAGGCAATTATAAATTTGATCCTCCAAAAAACGAATTTATACCAAATCGTTGTATACAACTTCCTGGTGAATGGACTAAATTTGATTGGGTAGAAACATTATTAAATGATTATGAAGACTATAATTTGAGAAAATCAAGTCATTTTACTGAAGAAGGAGCAAAAAGATATGTTTCCACATATAAGTCAAATATAGGATTTGTTGAGGGAGCAATGGCATTTGCAAAAGAAGAGGTAAAAAAAGCCAAAGAAATATATTTGTATGGTATTGGTCCAAAATTATATGATGCTGAAGATGCTCTATACATTAGAGATGACTATAATAAATTTTCAAGAAAAAGTAAAAAGAATAATCAAAGCAATGCAGATATGATTCAAGAATTATGTGATTATTATGAAGATTATATAACTGATCCAATAGATGGACCATTGTTCTGGATAATATTAACAGATTTGCAAATGAAAAATAATTTATTAACTGAAGATTTAAAGAAACTTGCTTTAGATTCTATAAAAAAAGATTTAGATAATTGGAAAGACACTAAAGGATATTTGGAAAGAAAAAAAGAATTAGACAAGTTTAAAGATAAATTAGGAAATTATATATTTAAAAATTAGAAGTCTCATAAAAATATAAGGTGAATAATATGAAGGAATATGAAATAATAAAAGTAAGGGATATAACTTATACAAATAGAGGAATAATTTACCAAAAAGGTATATTTAAAAAAATAAAAATTCTATATGATAATATTTCTTCATTTTATATTTGTAAAAAGCTAGATTGGACATATCCTCAAGGAGTAGCTAAGTGTATTGCAATATGCACAAAAGACGGCAAAAAACATTTTATACCTATCAGTGTAATGTCTAAGACATTTTATTTAGATTCATTTGAAAAACAACATATAAAGTTTATTAAAAAGATGGCTCCTCAAGCAAAATATTTAAAAAAAATTAAAATTTCAACTAAAATAAAAAGAAAACTTAAGCAAATTAATGCATACTTAAAAAGTGAGGATAAAAGACTGTAGAATACCTACAATAAAGGATTGATTATGGAAACAATTAAAACTTATTATTATGATTTATTTCAAAATATTAAAGAAAATCAAGATATTGATTTTAAAGAACTTATGAGATTTATTAATGATATAGAAGAGGATAAAACATACTTTTTTGCAGTTATATCATCACAGAATTATGATTCTAATTTTCAATTAATTTACAAAGATAAAAATATTAGAGTTTTCGAATTAGATGATATAACTATTAATCATTCTTTATGTGATTGTATGTCAGGAAGTATTTACATAATGAAAAATAGTTTTTCTAAAGATGACTTTTTAAAATACACTAAGACTATAAAAGGTGATAATATAATTAAAAAAAATATGCTCGCCATTATAACCATAAACGATATATATGAATGTAGTTTAGAGACAATTGAAAAATATAAGGCAAATTTAATAAGACTAGCAGAGTCATATGGAGATAATTCTAAAAATATAAAAATCAATTATTATAGAGAGTGTGATTAATATGAAGAAAATAAAATGCACAAGTAAGCTAAAACGTGAAGAATTAGAAAAAATTACTAAATATGGAAATTATGCTTGGAGCAAAGCAAATCTATCTTATATATGGACATTAATTTTTTCAATATTAGCAACTTCTTTTTCTCAAGAATTTGAAATTATTTTTATAATATTGGCAGCTGTTTACTTTATACTTCTTACATTTAAGTTTTCTGGAATCAATTTGCAAATAAAAAAACAAAATAGAGTTTTAGAATTTCCTATATCTGTTAATATTGAGTTTAAAGAGGATGGCTTCATATATACGCGTTCTATCACCAAAAAAAATGAATCAATCGAATTATCCTACAACAATGTGGCTTATATAATGGAGATAGAAGACTTTATCATATTATCTATTGACACTTTAAATAATTATACTCAAATAATTGCAATAAAAAAGTCAGATATAAATATAGATAATGATGAATTCAAAGATTTTATTTTTAATAAATGCCGCAAACTAGAAAAGTTTAAAATAACAAACCCAAGACATATGCATATAATCTTAAGAATATGTCAAGTATTATATATAATTTTCTTCCTCGATTACTTGTGTTTTTAATAATTAATTGACTTAGGAATTATACTTAAAGTCATTTAAAGTGATAATAAAACAAATAATTCACCATATCTCTGTAACCCCATCTTGACGCAAAAGAGTAGGTATGTTAATATAACTCGAATGGAGGGGAATTTTATGAAAAAAAGAAATTTAAAAAAGATATTCGCAGCATTAAGTTTAGCACTTGCTCTTACTAATAGCACTACCGCGTATGCTTATTCAAATGAAGATTTAGAAAAAATTGAAGAAGAAGTAGAAAATTATATAGAGGAAGAAATAGAATCTTCTAGTGAAGAAAGTGTTAAAGATTCTTATGAGAGTTATCTTAAATTACAAGATTTAATAAGTAAAATACCAACAGACTATTATTATGAATTAGTAGATGGTATTAATACATATGATACTTTAAAGAAAGTCATGAAGGATTTTATTGATCCATATATGTATGATGCAGCAAAAGAAGCAATCGTTCTTGCAAACACTACTGATGACAAACAAGAAATACTTTGGTATTTTACAACATTCTTCGAATCTAGATATAATGGTAAGAATTATAATACTACTTCAGAAACTACTTATCCATTAAGTGCTATAAAAGTATTAGATAATCGCGAGGGTAAACTTAGTATTAATGAATCATTATATATGTTCAATAATGTTACTGAATATGGTAACTATAGATTATATACTAAATACGACTCTGAATATGGAAGTGATGAAGATTATTATTTTATAACCGATAAAAATAATAAAGTTATTGCTTATATTGCAGGGATAGATGGTGTTTACTCTTATGAATATGTTGGAGATAAAAATGTACATATAGGTGGACTAAAGGATGAATTAAATAGTATTGGTCTTTCTAGTGAACTACATCCTACATACACATATGACGATTTAGCTACACTAACATTTAAAATAAGCAAAGCTATAAATAATAGTACAGATAATAAGATTAAAGCAGAAAATATTTTAACATTAGAGGTCCCAGAGGATAGAGCAGACTGGCTTAACTCACTTGATGGTAATGAAGAAAAAAGATACTTCTTTATCTATGCTGGACCATATCAATTTAAAGAAGGGTATGACGTTTATAAAGACCTATATAACCCTGATGCTAATATAACTCTGGATAATGGTATGAAAGAAAGACTACTTTATAAAAACTATGTAACAGATGTCTACATTAGATTAAGATCATCTAATGATGACTTCAAATATCTAATGCCAATTAATGATTACTTAAGATTAAAGGAATTAGATAATCTAGTTAAAGATGAATATACTAAAGAAGAAATTCACTCAATTAGAATCATACTTGATACATTTAAAGCAAATACAAAAACACAAAAAGAAATAAAAAGAGTCATAAGCTAATTATGACTCTTTCTTGCTCTAATTTAACAATTATAGTATACTATTAGCAAGTATTTGAGGAGGATTTATGAAAAAAAATATAAAACCTTTTATTTATATACTATTAACTATATTAGTAATAATTGTTCTTAGTATAATAACTATTAAACAATTTGAAAGTGATCATAAAGAACCTGAGTTAACTGAATTTGGTGAAGTAACTTATGAATTTACAGGAGACTCTAATAACTATAGATTTAATAACGGAAAAGTATTCTTTAATGAAAATAAATTTGAAAGTATTTATGATAAAAAGATTGTAATAAGTGATTTTGAACAAGTATCTTTACTTGAAGGAATAACATCAGAAAAACTTACAATATACTTTGATAATAAAGTATGGAAAAAAGTTACTAGAAAAGCTAATCTTAATGAACTACGTGAACCAATTACAGAATACTCGTTTGATGAAGAAATATTAAGAGATAAGGAAAATAATAAAAAGAAAAAGGAAACAGCATTCACAAATATAAGAAAAGAAGATTTCTTTAAAGCCCTTAAAATGGAAATAGAGTATTGCACCATTGAAGAGGGATGTGTAACAGAAGTATTTAAAATTAATCACAGAGAAGAAGTATGAAAATAATTCATACTTTTTTTGTTAATAACTTGTCAATTTTCAACATTATTTTTCACAATTATTTCACATTATAAATATCTAAGATATAATTAAATTAATTATAGGAGAGAAGAAAATGAGAAAAAATATTTTTAAAAGTTTAATGCTAAC
>CAYWFZ010000056.1:5999-8326 GCA_964458035.1 uncultured Muribaculaceae bacterium
GTGCAACACTTTATGTTACTGGACTTAAGACAAGTCAAGTTGAAAACTATTATATAAAGTATGTTAATAAGGATGCAGCAAAACCAGCAGAGACTATAAAGAATAACATTACTAGTGATGCTGGGGCCAAGTATGAACAATATCAACAACTAAGTGAAACAAAAGATGGTAAACATGTTAGTACATTTCAATCTCAAGCATACTTATATAGCCAAGAACAATATGCTTACATATATAATTGTACTAAAACAGTAAATTATACTGGTTATTGTTCAGTTACAACAGATGCACCAATAAAAATTGAAAGACAAGCAATGCCTGAATTAGGTAGAAGATATAAATACTTTTTCTTCGATGCATCTTTAAACACTGAACCACATATAAGTGTATTCCCTTTATATCCAACTCCAACAGATAAAACTGAAGGAACAATAAAATTAAATACAAAAGTTGGAATAATTGAGGATTCATCAATAATAAGAGCTATGGCAAAAAATGAAGCAGGAGCTCAAGAAAAACTATATAACTATGCTAAGACAGCTACTAATGGACACACATATTCAGGTACTTTAAATGATTTTCATGATGTTCCATTTACAGGTGTAATGGTAGAAGAAGGTAAGTATTACTATGTATTTACTGATATTGAAGATCCAACTAATAAGTATATGGATGTTTCAGATGTTTCAATAGTGATGGGTACTGACTATGGAGTTTTAACTAACGAAGTAAAATATGGTGACTATGAAAATGTAGAATATAAAGACTATGAATATGGATGCTATGCGTGTACTAATGATTATGTATGGACAGTTAAAGGATATCAAGCTAGTACTTGTAAATTAGTAGATTCAATTACTTCTAAAGGTAACTGTGTTAAGTCAGTAAAAACTGGTGTAGAAGATTATTTAGTTCCAGGAGCTTTAGTTATTGCAATAGGTGGGTCTTTAATCGCACTATTAAAGAAGAAAACACATTTTAGAAAAATATAAGAGTAGTAATACTCTTTTTTAATTGTTTAAATAACGATTAAGAGATAACTTATGATAAAGAATAATCAAAATATGCTATAATTTATTTAAGGAGAGATGATGATGGATACATCTGATGAAATAAGATCTAGATATGCAAGTGAAGCAAAAACCTACAGGGAAGATGCTATAATTATTAATTTTGATGCTAAAACTTTATTTAATAAATTTGTTAATATTATTAAAAATGTTTATCCAGATAAAGAGAGTAAACTAAAAGTATTAGACTTAGGTGCCGGAAACGGTATGCTTACAGAACTAGTATATAACGAATATAAAAATGCTGAGTTTACTATGTTTGACTTTTCTGAAGGCATGTTAGAATCAGCTAAATATATATTTGAGGATAGTAAATATGATATTAATGTTACCTATGTAACAGGAAATTTTATAACTGATGATTTTCCTAATGAAGAGTATGATTTAATTATATCTTCCTATGCCCTACATCATGTAAGAACGCCAGAGGAACTAAAGAGTGTTTATGAAAAAATAAGTAAACATTTAAAGAATACTGGAATATTTTTGTGTTTAGATAATTACTTAGGTGAAACAGAAGAGGAAAGAATTGAACAAATTAAAATATCTTTAAATAACTGGGAGAAAAGTTATAATAGTAGAGATAAAGCTCTTGAGTGGGGAAGCATCCTAGAAGGAGAAGATTCACCAGCCACTATTAAAACTATTATCTCATTAATTAAAAGTACTAATTCACTTCCACTTTTAATTAGTGAAAAAGGCACTCTTGCAACTATCTACGGTTTATGCAAATTAGATGAAAGCGAAATAGAGAGTATTGGATTAAGTGATTTAGTGAAATCTTGGAAAAATAATAAATTATACACTGATAACAGAAATGAATATTTAATATCTAATTATCAATATAGTAAATACGGGGAGAAATAAATTTATGAAAATATATAATTCAACAGATATAAAGCTAGGAATTTTAAAAGATTTAAAAAAACAAGTAGTAAGAGAAAATTACTCTTCTAAACTTTTTGGACTAAATGGATGTACTATTACAACTGGGCGTTATGGTCGTGAAAGAGGAATAATATTTGAGGAAACTGACGATTTATGTCATGATTGCCTATACCCAGAACTTTATTATCCCTTTATAAAGAAAGAAAATTACAAAGAAAGAACAAATGTAGTAGATACAGAGTTTGAATCATTAACACCTTTATTAGATTATTTTAATATGAGTACATTTACAACTCCAGAATTAGAAGAATTTGTAAAAGATATTTTAGCAAGAAAACAATGGTTAAAAGAAAATGAAGAACTATTTGG
>CAYWFZ010000057.1:0-8146 GCA_964458035.1 uncultured Muribaculaceae bacterium
TAGAGAAATTCAACTCGACCAAAGCCGTAAAATTGATTTATAATATACCATACAAGATTGACTTTAATTCGGGGAAAGAAGCCGGTTAAAGTTTTTTTATGCAAAAAATTAAAAAATATTATAGTATGTAAATGGTCATTAATTTACTAAAGTGAGCATACATGTTATAATATAAAATATGGTGATGATATGAAAAAGGAAAATAATTTTATTATAACAATATTTATTTTAACATTCGTTTTATCAATTTGTTTTAGTACAGTTTCCAATATTATGGCTGCCTCTTTTAATGATATAATTTTATTTATCATAATGGTTGCCGTAATATCTATCGGTATACTTTTTGACGCTATAGGTACAGCAGGAATAACTGCAAAAGAGTCAACATTCCATTCAATGTCATCTGCTAAAGTAAAAGGAGCTAAAGAAGCTTTAACTTTAATAAAGAGTGGAAGTAAAATATCATCTATTTGTAATGATGTAATTGGAGATGTTTGTGGTATTGTATCTGGTGGATTAGGAGCAGTTCTTGCCATATCTCTATCAACAAAGTTTGGCATTAATAATACGATTATATCAGTCGTCTTATCTGCGTTCATCTCATCATTCACTGTTGGCGGAAAAGCCATCATGAAAAATATCGCCATGAAAAATGCCGATAAAATAATCCATACAGTTGGTAAAGTTAAGCATCTATTTAGGATTAAATAATATGAAAAATAAAATATTGGCAGTTATACTTTTTATTTCTGGAATTCTTATTGGAGTTCTAGCCAAATTTAATATTCTATCTACACTAGACAGTGCATTTTATAGACTACTTATGCAAATAAAGTGTGAGTCAGTAACGAATGCATTAAAAATTGTAACTATCTTAGGTAATACACGTTTTATAATACTATTAAATATAATAGCTATTATTATATACTTCTTACTTAAGAATAAAAAAATATTCCTTATTACGATTCATTCTATTCTTAGTCCAATTGTAAATAATATTTTAAAATATCTATTTAAAAGACCTAGACCTGATGAAACTTTAAGATTAATTACTGAAAGCAATTATTCGTTTCCTTCAGGACATGCAATGATTAGTGTCTTCTTTTATTTTACACTTATCATTTTAATTAATAGAAGTAATATACGACATAGAAAAGCCTTTATTACAGTGTTACTCTTAATAATACTATTAATCGGGATTTCTCGCGTTTATTTAGGAGTACACTATATAAGTGATGTAGTAGGAGGCTACCTAATAGCTTTAAGCATAATAATAATTTTAGAAATGAGTGATAAAATTGAAAGCACTAATAACAGGAGCAAGTAGTGGAATAGGAAAAGATATAGCTGTTTATCTAGCAAGCATGGGAATTGATTTAATAATCGTTGGTAGAAGAAAAGAGAACCTTGATGAATTAAAGGAAAAATTAGATGTTAAAGTAAAAGTAATTCCCTTAGATTTATCTGAGTTTGATAATGTAGAAGAACTATATAATGAAGTAAGGAAAGATAATATAGATATACTTGTTAACAATGCTGGATTTGGCTTATTTGGAGAATTTAGTAAGACTGATATAGAGACTGAAATGAAAATGATTAATGTTAATATAAAACAAGTTCATTATCTAACTAAAATGTTTTTGCGTGACTTTATTAAAAAAGATAAAGGTTATATACTAAACGTTGCTTCCTCAGCTGGATTTATGGCAGGGCCTAAGTTATCAACATATTATGCTACTAAAAATTATGTCTTGCGTCTTACAGAAGCTATCTATGAAGAACAAAAGATGAATGGAAGTAACGTGCATATTAGTGCTTTATGTCCTGGACCAGTTGATACTGAGTTTAATAAAGTTGCTCATGGTGAGTTTCACACAAAATCTGCAACAAGTGAATATGTAGCCAAGTATGCAATTGATAAAATGTTTAAAAATAAACTCATAATAATTCCTACAATAAAAATGAAACTAGCCATCTTTTTTACTAGACTAGTTCCAACTAAATTATTGCTTAGAATTACTTATAATATTCAAGATAGAAAGACAAGAAAATAAGAGCTATAAATTAGCTCTTATTTACGTTTCCATACGACATTGTTTGAATCTATTGCTTCAGTTGCTTTTTTATCTTCTTTATTTCCTTTTGCATATTTTGCAGAAATATAGGCAAGCTTCTTTTCTACAAATTCAGGCTGTTTAATCTCTTCAAGTTCGCTTTCTGTAAGAAGATTTATTCGATTTGTTTGACCGTATTCTTCTTTTTCTTCATCAGTTAATTCTTCTACTAAATCGGAATACTCACGAACAAAAGCCATACCGCTTTGAAATATAGACTTATAAACAACAACAGGTTCTTCTGTAAATTCTTTAGTACCGGTGTATTTAGGATTAACAGAAACTATTTCATAGATATTTTTTTCTATTAGATTTTTTCCTTTAAAATGCTTAACAATGTCACCGTCATTTAGTATCATTTATATCACCTTACTTTTTCTTTATAGCATTGACTACATCTTTTACTTTTTCACTTGAACCATCAAAAGCTCTTAAAACTTCAATTGGAACAGCAAAAATAATTGTATTAGATTGATCAGATGAAACATCATTTAATGTTGCAAGTGTTCTTAGATGAAGTGCTCCTGGTGTTGTAGCCATTATCTCAGCTGCCTTAGCTAAATTCTTAGCAGCTTCTTCTTCACCAATTGACTTAGTTATCACAGCTTGTTTTTCTCTTTCTGCTTCAGCAACTTTTGCAATAACTCTTTGCATCTCTTCAGGTAACTTAATATCTTTTAGTTCAACATTTTCAACCTTTATTCCCCAAGGGTCAGTAGCTTCATCAATAATATTACATATTTCAGTAGATATTTTATCTCTTTCGCCTAAAAGCTCATCTAAAGAAACAGCACCAACAGCATTACGCATGGTAGTTTGAGCAAGTTGTGATACAGCGTATTGGTATCTTTCAACTGCTATAACTGCTTTAGATGCATCAAATATCTTATAGTATATAACAGCGTTTATTCTAACACTTACATTATCTTTTGTAATCGCGTCTTGTTCTGGAACATCAACTGCCTTAGTTCTAATATCAACCTTTTGGAATGACTCAATAATAGGTAAAACTATATTCCATCCTGGATTAAGTATTTTCTTATACTTACCAAATCTAAATAATATACCTCTTTCATACTCGGATATTTGTCTAATTGATGCAAGAATAATTATTAATACAATAACTACAATAAATATAAAAAATCCCATGTCACTAGCTCCTTTCTAGATATATTGTATACTTAAAATCTTTATAATTCAACTAATATTGACATTTGAATATTATTAAAGTACTATTAACATGAGGCTGGTGTTTTATTATGAGTAAAAATAAGAAAAATTTTATCTATTATGAGTTAGAAAGTGGAGCAATATTTTTTATTGGTGTATTGTTTACTTTACTTCCAACTATATATGGTCCAGACAACTTAAGTGAATTAAATGTTAATGACTTATTTTTATGTATGACACTTATTCTTTCTAGTTTAAATTTAGCAAACTTTTATGTGGTAGGGGAGTCTCCCACTAAAGAGTATTTATATTACTCTATGACTTCTTCTATAGTAGGTATAGTTAATTTATTAATCTCCCCATATTTTAGTGCATCCCTAAGTCTTGCTATAAGTATACTTGCTCTTACAATAACACATTCAATAGTTAAATTATTTACAGTTGACTATTACCATGATAGAAAGGATCCTTTTTACTATATTGAAGGGACTCTTGCTATAATGTTTCTAATTACAGGAATGATTATATCTATAAGTGTATTTAATAATCCTGTTATTGAAACTTTAGAACTTGGATTCTTTATGATTATTATGGGTATAATAGAAAGCATTAGAACTGCAACAAAGTGCTTACTTAAAGCTCCAAGATTCTTAAAGTTTATTAAATTTTAGGAGGGCATATGAAAGTTGTTAAAGATTTTTATGATTATGAAATATTAGATATGGCGAATGGTCAAAAATTGGAAAGATGGAATGAAGTTATTTTATCAAGACCAGATCCACAGATAATCTGGGGAGTTAAAACTAGACCAAGTTTATGGGATAGTGCCGATGCAAAATATAAAAGAAGTAATACTGGCGGCGGAGAATGGTATGTTTATAATAAAGATTTGTCTTCTTCTTGGCAAATAAAATGGAATGATTTAACATTCAATTTAAAATTAATGGGATTTAAACATACTGGTATTTTTCCTGAACAAGCTTATAACTGGAATATAATAAGAAATAAAATAAGTAAAGAAGTTAAATCTCGTGAAGTAAAAGTGCTTAATTTATTTGCCTATACTGGCGGTGCATCAGTTGCCGCTTTATCCGCTGGTGCATCAGTTGTGCATGTCGATTCTTCTCGTGGTATGGTTGATTGGGCAAAAGAAAATGTAAAATCATCCAAATTAGATGATAGACCAATAAGATATATTGTCGATGATGTTGTTAAGTTTGTTGAAAGAGAAATAAGAAGAGGAAATAAATACGATGTAATTTTAATGGATCCACCTTCATTTGGAAGAGGGTCTAATAAAGAAATATGGAATATTGAAACAGATCTATATAACCTTGTTAGCCTATGTACTGAACTTCTAAGCGATAAGCCAATTATGTTTTTAATTAATTCATATACTACTGGCCTTTCAATGAATGTTTTAGCAGACATATTAAAACTAACTATTAATAAAAAACATAAGGGATATATAGACGTTGATGAAGTAGGCTTACCTATGAAAGATTCCGATCTTTTACTTCCTTGTGGAATATATGCAAGATGGGAAAGTGAAAAATATGAAGATTAAGCTCTTTGAAAGTCAAAACTCAGATTCTGCTTTTATAAAGGAAATACTTACTACTCTTTTAAAAAAAGAGGGATTTAAGATAACAGAATCTAATACGTTTGATATCGGTATCGCGATAGGTGGAGATGGAACATTTTTACACATGGTAATGGAATCCAACTTTACTCCTAAATCCTTATTTATCGGTATTAACAATGGTACATTAGGTTTCTTACAAGAGATTAAACCAAATGAAATAAAGAAATTTATAAAAAATTTAGTTTCTAAAAAATATAAAATTGAAGAATTATCGTTTGAAGAGATTGTAGTGCATTCTAATGGTAAAAAAGATAAGTATAAATCTTTAAATGAGGTAGTAGTTAGAGAAAGCGATTTAAAAACAGCTTACTTAGATGTCTTAATTGATGGAGTAACCTTAGAAAACTTTGTCGGAGACGGAGTAATGGTATCAACTCCGACAGGATCAACATCTTATAATTTAAGTGGTGGTGGGGCTATTATCTATAATGGTATACATGCTTTAGAAATAACACCTCTTGCGCCAATTAACAATTACATTTATCGCACTCTTGCGAATTCTATAATTATACCTGATACTAAAGTAATTAACATCGTACCAACTAAGAGAACAAAAAGTGTAAATGTATTTATTGATGGACATGTTCATAAATATGACACGATTGATAAAATAGAATTAAAACTATCTAATGAAAAAATAAAAGTAATTAGAATGAACGAGTATGATTATACAAACATTATTTATAATAAATTCCTAGGCTAGAAAAAATCTAGTCTTTTTTAAAGTAAAATAAAATTAAAAAGGTAATAAATATATAGAGGCATATAAAAAGGACATAACTTACTATCATAAATAATCCTTTCTAATATAATATATTCTATCTTTCTATCCTTTAATGCCTCTTATTTAATTTTGTATATTTTTTCTCAATATGTTATAATAGCAAAACACAAAGGAGAAATTATATGGATAAATTACTTATAGATGTTACCAAAGATAGCAACGATTATGGTCTTGTTTTAATGAATGCAAAAAAATTAGCATTCTCTAGTGATCCTTATGTTTTATGTGATTTTCTAGAGTATGTTAAGTTAGCTGATACTAAAGAAATAATGAATATTATAACTAATGCAATGATAAGAATAGGCGACATAGTTCACTTATATGAATTATATTTTCTTATGAGTGAGCGTAACGCGTGCTTCTTTAACTATAAACTTATTGAAGATTTAATTAAACAAAGTAAAAATCCTAAGATAATGAGTTATTCAGTGGCTTTTACTAATTTAAGAGATAAATATGGCATGTTACGTGAACTTTATGCTACTAAATCTGCAAAATGGATTAAGGCATTAGAACTAGAAATGAATACGGAAGAACTCCCTGGATACAAGAAAGCACTTGATGAAGCATTAGACTTTGATTATTTTCCACCATGCCTAGAAAAATATGGAACAAAAGATATTAGCAATCTAATGGAACTTGTAATAAAAGAAAAAAATCCATACCTTATGAATGAACTTGCAGACTATATGGAATATTTGATTTCCTATAAAGGAGCATCTAATTTAAGAGTAGATGAAATCGTAACCCCATTTAAGAAATCAACTATAGGTAATCCTCTATACCAATATGAATTTGCATCTTCTATTGAATCTTCACCTAAAGAAGAACTCACAACTATGGTAATAGAAGAGGGCATAGCAAAAATAATGTACTATATGTATAAATATGTCCATGGAGTAAACGAAGATCGTTTAGTGAGGGCTATTAATAATACTGGTAATGAAAAATATATTAAATTAACAAAATAAAAATATCACTTTATGTGATATTTTTTTAACCTTCAATAGAATCGTCAAAAGCACTCATTTTATCAAGGTCAACATCATCAATCTCAACATCTTTTTTATGCTTGTTCTTCTTGTCTTCATGATTTTCTTCAGTAACTTTTATTTCATCAACCAACTCTGGTTTTACCTCTTCTTCATCTTCGTCTTTTTTATCATCTAAATCTGACATATCAAGATCTTCATGAATAGGAGCTTCTTCCATAATAGAGTCTTCATTAATCACTTCAATACTTTCTTCTTCTTCAGCTTCTTCTTGATTACCTTTAGCTGTTTCTTCTATCTTTTCATCATCTTGCATTAACTTATCTTCTTCTTCAGCTTCTTTATCATAATCATTGTTACTTGATGTAGTTATTTCTCTAATAGTTTTTGAAAAACTAGATTTCATATCTTTATTATTTTCAAAAAAGCATTTAGATAAATCACTTGTGTTTTCTTGTGTATACTCAATTACTTGAGTTAAGGCTCTTGAATAGAATTCGTATGCATCTAATATTTTAGCTAGACATAATTCTAATGCTTTCTTTTCAGCAGTGATTTTAACTAGTTTGTTTTTAGATAATTCAGCTTTTTCGATAAGTTCATTCATAGCTAACTTGTCTCTAGCTATCTTTCTTTTTCTCTCATCAATCTTGGCAGATATTTCTTTGTTTGCAGCAATTAAAATATTTGCAAGCTCATCATCTTTAAATCTTTCAACTAAATTTTGGTAATCAGCTTCAAAGCCTTCAATATCTGAATTCATCTTTTCAATCTTTTGTTTAGATACGAAGAAATCTTCTTTATATTTATTAACTTTATCTAGTTCGATATCAATCTCTCTAGAACTTCTTCTAAGTTTATTTTCATATTCTGTTTTTATAGTCGTAAGGTTATCAATTATCTCTTGTAGCCTTGTGTTAGTCTCACTAATTAAATTATCCATACATACCTTCCTATTCTCTTACTAAATTATAGCAAAGATATTTTTTATTGTAAAGAAAAAAAGAAAGTGTACACTAAAAAAACTTTTTTATTTTTTTCTATTGACTTTAATAAACATGCATGATATTCTGTAGATACTTAGTAAGGCAACGAACTAAGCAATTGATACTTCACTTAAATATTTTTATCCAAACAAAAATATTTATTCAACAAGGTATCTCTTAAATGTATTTTTTATTAGTTGAAGAAGAATGATTTGGTTCTATGAATCAAGTTATTCTTCAGGAAACAATATAATTATAAAAATAAAAAAATATAATTTTAAAAATTATATTATAATAAAAAATAATTATACCAAAAAAATAAATTATACGATTATGCTTAGTTCACTATTGGTTCTATTCATTCGTAAGGCGGAATGCTAAACACTGAATATTACTGATATATTAAAAGTTGCTTGATGCCACTAGAGGCCTTGTCTTATTACTAAGTATGTGCG
>CAYWFZ010000058.1:0-7845 GCA_964458035.1 uncultured Muribaculaceae bacterium
TAGTACCATCATATAATACATATGTAGTAGTACCGGGAGATACTTTATATGGTATAGCTAAGAAGTTTAATACTACTGTTGATAACTTAATAGATTTAAACAATCTATCAAGTAACTTACTTTATGTTAATCAAGAATTATTAGTTCCATAAGAAGATTATTTTATTAGTCTTCTTTTTGTATGATATAATTTTATTAGGTGATGAAGTATGATTACGGTTGTAGCTGCATTAATAGAAAATAATGGAAAATATTTGATAGCTAAACGTTTGGGCAGTGATGAATCTCTAGTTGGAAAATGGGAATTTCCAGGTGGCAAAGTTGAAAAAAATGAAAGTGAAAAAGAAGCAATAGAAAGAGAAATCTTTGAAGAATTTGAATTAAAAGTAAAATGTAATGATTTTATATGTAATAATGTTTGTGAGTATCCAACAAAAACTGTTGATTTAAGATTATATAGCTGTAATTATATTAGTGGTAATTTTCATCTACATGCACATTCTGAGTATAAGTGGGTATCGATTGGCGATATGTCTAATTATGATTTTGCTGATGCTGATGTGTCACTAGTTAATTATTTGATGGAGAAATTTGTATGGATAAAGGCGTAAAGTTTGCAATTGATAATTGTGAAAAATTATTAAAGTTGGTAACAGAACATAAGGAATATAAGAGTTTAAGAAGGATTGTTATAAGAGAGTACTATTATTTAAAAGCTATAAAGTGTACTGGAAATATTTATGATTATTTTGAAGGTTTCAAGTCAGGGAAACATAAACATGCGAAATCATTTGAATTTGTATCTAATTATGGTATTTTGTCAAATGAGAATATGGCTGATTATTTGAAAGAACACTTTTCTAGCGAATTGAATCATTATATGACCATTGACGATTTGGAAATAGGAGAAATCTATACTAATAATGAAATCTCTAGTATATTTAAGTGTGATGGAATGCGTGGCATTAGATACTCTAAAAGATTGAATGTTCTTGTATTGATAATGAATCATAAAAATTTATTATATAAAGATAACTGGTCTGTGGACGGCATCTTACATTATACGGGTACTGGTAAGATTGGTAATCAAAGTATTGAAAAATCTGAGAATAAGAGATTGGCTTATTCACGAGAAAATGATATAAAAGTGTATTTGTTTGAATCATTTAAATCGAATGAATATTATTATCATGGAGAGGTTGAGCTTATAAGTGATTTTTATTATGATAAACAGTATGATGAAAATGGCAACTTGCGGAAAGTTTTAAAGTTCCCTTTAAGAAAAAAAGACGGATTTAGTGATATAATTTATGCGGAAAATGATATACGATCTGTTGAAAATAAAAGTGATTTAGAAGCGAGTAAGTTGAGCTATGAAACATTAAGAGAAAGAGCACAAAGAGTTGACTCGATATCTTTAGCAAAGGAGGTTAAGATTGCATATAGACAAAGGGATGCCGAAGTAAGTCGTTATACTAAATGTAGAGCAAAGGGACACTGTGATTTATGTGGGAAATTGGCACCTTTTATTGATTCTCATGGGGAGCCGTTTTTAGAAACTCATCATTTAATATGGCTTTCAAAAGGTGGGCCAGATGGTATTTTTAATACAGTAGCTTTGTGCCCAAATTGTCACAGAGAAGTTCACTCTTTAGATGATCTAGAAGTTTTAAAAAAGCTTCAAGATGTAATTCTTAGATATTTAATCGATGACGATGATGAGATTAATATAAAAAAATTTAATAAATTGTTTAAGAAAAAATAGTTTTGACATAAATGTGATATTGGTATACAATAATCACCAGAAATGGGGATTATTATGAAAAATTTAAAGTTTTATAAACAAGCTTGTTGTGCACTTGCATTAGCTGCATCGCTTAGTTTAACTGGATGTGGTGAAAGTGATTATATTCCAACAACAGCTAATGAAACAAATACTATAGATACTAACCGTGACGGTGAAACGACTTTACCATCTAAAGTATTAACTGTTCCAAGAGAGGATTTTAAATTAGAAGTAAGTTATTCTATTGCGCCTCCTGAGGGAGTAGATCCAAGTGATTTTAAATGGAGAGTTACTAATGATAAGAATCTAAATATTGAAGCTCATACTGTTGGTTTACCTGAAGGATATCGTGTTTGGATTGACAATGTTCATATTGATACATTTGTTGAAGCAACTAATCCATACTTTAATGGTATATTGCAAGACACAATGGATGATCGTGTTCATTCATCTTTAATTATGGGATTCCCAATTGGTAATGATACTTACTATGGTTCATCTAATTTAATATCTGGACAAGACAAAGACTTTATTCAAGGAACATTCTGGGCATATAATGGAATAGCATCTGGTGAAGTAGAACAACAAAGATATGTTGATTCAGATTATCTTAAAAAAGGAGTTTACTCTAATAAGATTGGTTTAGTATATGGTTTACTTATACAAGGACCAAATGATCCTGAACCTTATGGAGTAGATGTAACAGATGAAATACATGTTTTAGTTTATAATCGTATTGAAAAATATGATGAAACTAAAGGTGTTATAAATGTTTATGAATTTGATTCTAATGGAAATGAAGTATTTGTAGAAAGTTATCAATACGATAAACCAAAATCATTAACACTTGAACAATAAAGGATTATTAAATCCTTTTTTTGTGATATTACAATTTACTATTTACATTAGAACATATGTTTGATATTGTTCTTATACAGGAGGTTAAGAAATGAATGAAAATAAAATGCATTTAATAAATAAAATATTTGATAATGAAACAATTAGAACTGTATGGGATAAGGAAGATGAAAGATATTATGTAAGTGTTGTAGATATAGTTCATGTATTATCTGGTAGTAATAGACCTAGAAAATATTGGGCAGATTTAAAGAA
This sequence comes from uncultured Muribaculaceae bacterium, assembly GCA_964458035.1. GTDB lineage: Bacteria > Bacillota_I > Bacilli_A > RF39 > UBA660 > CAG-582. The sequence goes on from CAYWFZ010000058.1 coordinate 2,900, forward strand.
AAAATTAATAGATGATGGTTTTGAAGTGTCCGAAAAAATCGGACAGTTGAAATTAAGAGCTGAAGATGGAAAATATCGTATGACTGATGTATGCGACATTGAGGGAATGTTTAGAATTATTGAGTCTATTCCAAGTAAGAATGCAGAACCGATAAAACAATGGTTAGCTAGACTCGGTAGCGAAAGAGTTGATGAAGTATTTGATCCTTCAATTGCTGCAGAAAGATCAATAGATTTTTATCGAGCTAAAGGTTATGATGAATACTGGATTGCAAAACGTATTAAAAGTATTCAGGATAGAAAGAAACTTACTGATGTTTGGAGAGATGGAGGAGTGTATACTGATTCTGAATACGCAATACTCACTAATGAGATTTATAAAGAGTGGTCTGGTATGACTGCAAAAGAGTACAGACAATTTAAAGGAATAAGGAAAGAATCTTTGAGAGATAATATGAGCGATATAGAAGTAGCATTAGCAGATTTAGGTGAAATAGCTACTAGAGAGATTGCTAAGAAGAAAAATCCTTTAGGATTGGATGAAAATATTAAGATTGCTCATAAAGGTGGAAGTGTTGCTAAGATTGCAAGAAATTCATTAGAAAGTGAATTAGGAGAATCTGTTGTAACAAATAATAATAGTTTAAATTATGAATATACTGATGAAAGGCAACTAAAAGATAATTAATTAAACATTCTGTGATATACTATTAATAGGTGATAAATATGACAATGGATAAAATAAAAGAGCAGATTCTTTCTGCAGGTAAATATGTTTCTGAAAATGCTAATCTAGCTACTAGTAAAGCAAATATTAAAATTACTTTAAAATCTAAAACTGATGCTTTAAATGCAATGTATGCATCCTTAGGTAAAGAGTATTTTAATACACTTTCTAAGACAGAGAAGAAGAAACACTCTGACATAGTTGAATTAGAAGCTGAAGTAGAGAAGTTAAATCATGAATTAGATGCTATAAATGAAGCTAGAGTATGTCAAAAGTGTGGCACAAAGGTTAGTAAGAATATAAATTACTGTCCTGAATGTGGTAGTAAAGTTAATTAGAAAGTAATTGTTACTTTCTTTTTCTTTGTGTATAATTAGAATAGGTGATATTTAATGGAAGATGATAGATTTAAATTAAGTAAGAGTAATATTTTATTTATTTGTATAGATGTTTTACTTTTTATATTAGTTATTGCTTCTATTGTATTACTTGTTAATTCATTTAAAGATGAAAGTGGATTACCTAGTTTAGAAGTAACGAGACTAAGAACTAGTACGAGTGTTTTAAGAACTACTACAGAATATATTCCACCAACAACTACAACAACAGCAAGAAGAAACCTTGATTCACCTTATTATGATGTGAGGGTTGATGAAATACTTACTGATGATATATTAAAAAAGAATTCTGTAACTGATGCAGAAGCACTGGAGATTATGAAGATACTTTATGGAACTGTTGATAAGATATTTAATATAGCTGATAATTCACTTCTTGATATTGCAACAACACTTGATTATGTTAAAAGTGGTGAAAAAGATGTTATAACATCTGATGATAAAAAGTATGGAATAATTTATAACAGTGAAGCTTTAATGAAAAAGTGCTTTTCAAATTATTTTTTAGTAAATGAAGTAGGTAAGTATAATTATAATAATAAAAGATTATTCATTAAACGTGATAATGATTACTATCGCTTAGAAAATACTTTAGGGGACGTAAAAATAGAAGTAACTGACTTTGTTATTACAAATAATTATTCTGGTCATATAGAGGCGAATATGCGTTACTATAAGAGTAATTATAAAGAGATGGGATATTCTTCTCCGGTGTATCAACTAATGCCTTTTAGAGCTACTTATGAGCTTGGCAGATGGAAGATAGCTGAAATAAAATATCCATTGTGTGATTAGGGGTGATGTTATGTTAATGACTAATAAAAAGTTTAATATTATAGCTATTGGAATTGGTATAGTTTTATTAATAATATTATTCAATGTATTTTATATTTATAGAAGAAATGAAAATAGTAAGATATTATTTAATGAAGGGGATTTTAGAAATACTACTTGGGTAAGTGATGATGCAAGACTTTCATTTGATAATTCTCATGTTACTTTTACTTTATCAGATGATAAAAAGATTGATGCTAATTATACATTTAATAATAGAACTGGCGAGATTAAAAATGAAGATGCTGAGTTTTATTTAAGAAGTATTAATAATTATTCAATTATAGTTTGGTATAACAATGCTGAATATAATTTAGAGAAAGAAGTAATTGCTAGATAAGGCAATTATTTTTTTATGCAAAAAAAGACAACTATTATTAGTTGTCTAAGTATTGTCCAGTATATCCTGAGTGAACATAGTATGTGTATTTAGGAGAAGTAGCTTTACCTCCGTTTGGAACACATTCTGAGTATGGATGCTGTTTTTTAAATTCATTTACAGCCTTTTCATTACATCCTTTGTCTCCTCCGTCACATTTTGTAAAATATGTTATGGCACCTTCTGCTGTTTTTTCACATGTGTAATAGAACACCCTTTTATAAACATCTGGAGTGATATTGTTTTTAAACTTTGGATTTGTTAAAGCGTTAATTTCGTTTGTTGGATCGTATGTGTATAGAACACTTTTAGTTTTCCTTATGGCCTCAAGTCTATCTAGTTCTTTTTCAAATTCTTCTAGCGAACCTTGATTGCCATTATTATTGCTATTGTTCTTAGTAGTCTTTGGTTTTTGTGTATTACTTTGATTTGTAGAAGTAGATGTTTTTATAACATTTAAAGTGAAATCTTCTTCTTTTTTATTATTGCTACTATCAATTGCAACATATTTTAGATTATATGTGCCTTCCTTTTTGATGTTATATTCTCCTTCAATAGTTGCTTTTAGTTTTTCATTTGAATTATCTGTTACTTTAACATTTTTAAGTAAATCTATTTTCTTACCTACAGTTGTTTTAACATCTTTTTCGTATTCAATAGTAGGTGCAGTAGTGTCTACTATTGTAACTATTATATTTTTTTCTTTTTCTTCATGGTTTTCTTTATATGTTATTGTGATTTCTTTTTCACCTAACTTACTTGTATCAATGGCCTCATCTCCATTTTCTAAAGTTATTTTTTCATTTGATTCAACTAAATCTTTTATTTTCTTAGCTTCATTAATTTCGATATTAAGGTTATCAATTGTTTTAAATGCTTCCTTGTTTTTATCATTACTTTTACAACCAGTTATTATAAGACATATTAGCCCGATACTTAATATTATTTTCTTTTTCATATTTCCTCACACTTTCTAGTCATAGTGTATCATATATTAAATAATAAAAAAAGCAGAAGATTTATTCTTCTTCTGCTATTACTGTAGTCGTTGTTGTAGTTGTAGTCGTTGTTGTATCATCTTCTCCTTCAGTAGGTCCTGGTATTGTAGAAGTAGTTGTTGTTTCATGTGGTATTGGAGTAGTAGTTGATGGAATACTATTATTTTTCTTTATAACATCTAATGTAATACTTGATACATCTTTTACTAATTTACCCTTTGCAACACTTTGATTAACTACTGTATCATTTGCTAGTGTATCATCATATCCAGTTGCACCTTCTGTAATAGAAGTAACATAGACATTAATATTTCTTGCTTCACACCAACTTCTTACATATTGAATACTTTGACCTCTAAAGTTAGGTATTGTTTCATTTCTTTGTACTGTATAATACTTTTTACCTATTACAGTTGGTTCATATATATCATTTACTGAGAAGTTAAATGTTTTAATTGGTGTTGGTTTTTTAGATTCAAGAGTAATCTTTAAAGCATCTTTTATCTCTTCTAGAGATTGAGGATAATATTGGAATGTATAAACATTACTTCTTAAATTATTAACGTACATAGTTAAGTCATAACCTGTAAGATATGTTTTTTGAATATTTATTAAAGATCCTTTATTAGCACCGAATATTACTGATTTACCTACATTATAAAGGTTCATCATTTCTTTTGTAGTCATGTTTGTATCCATGTTTCTTGATACAGCGTCTAATACTCCATAGAAATCATTAATATTCTTTAAATTCTTAGCTGAGTTTGCAATTCCTTCAACAACTAATTGTTGATGTTGTACTCTTTGGAAGTCTCCAGCTGGAAGAGTTTTACGGTGTCTTGCAAATGCTAGAGCTTTTTCACCATCCATATGTTGTGGACCAGATTCAATACATTGTAAAACGTTAGCTGCATGACTTCTATTTGAGTCTTGTTCACAGAATTTAATTCCATTTGGTACAGTTACGTCAATTCCTCCTAGAGTATTAACTAAATCAACTACACCTTTAAAATTAATTTTAACGTAGTAATCTATTTTTATATCAACTAGATTTTCAACAGTATTAATTACACATTTAGTACCATAGGCTGCTGATGAATTAATTTTACTAGAGTCTCCATTTAAACAAGCAATAGGTACATAAGTATCTCTTGGAATAGAGAACACTGTTGCATTTAAAGTATGAGGATTAAATGTAATAAGCATTAGAGTATCTCCATTAAAAGCAGCATTAGCATTAAGTCCATCTGATGCTGAATCTACTCCCATTAGAAGTATTGTGAATGGTTCTTCAACACTTCCAGATGATTCAATGTAGTCTTGATTTTTCATCTCTTTTGAATAATCAAATAATACTTTAACATCTGATTCAATATTTTGATAAGCATCATAAGACTGATACATTGTAGCATAGTTTGATGTAATAAATATTCCTTTTAAAGTTCCATCATATAATTTTTCAAGTAATTCAAAATAAGTATCATATTTTTCAACTTTTACATTTAGTTTTTCTTTATTAATTAATTCATAAGCTAATATATTGCCTTCAATATCAGTTTCATTATTTATAATACCAACATTAAATGATTCATCATTAGTAAACTCTGTAT
>CAYWFZ010000059.1:0-7294 GCA_964458035.1 uncultured Muribaculaceae bacterium
GGTATTAGGTGTGATGCAAATATACTTTCTGATATGGCTTCTTCTATAAGTGTTCAAATAAAAGACTTAGAAAGTGAAATTTATAAGTTATGTGATCAAACATTTAATATATCATCCCCTAAGCAACTTGCTAAAGTATTATTTGAGGATTTAGGGTTACCTCATGGTAAAAAGATTTCAACTTCTGCTGATGTTTTAGAGAAACTTGCGAATGAACACCCAGTAATACCTAAGATATTAGAGTATAGAAATATTACAAAACTTTATAGTACATACTTAGAAGGACTACATAAATATATTATGGATGATGGAAAGATTCATACGATTTATAAACAGACATTAACTCGTACAGGAAGACTTTCATCTGTTGAACCAAATATGCAAAATATACCAGCAAGAGACGAACTTGGAAGACTCGTTAGAAAAGCTTTCTTACCTTGTAATCAAGAATTCTTATCGTGTGATTATTCACAGATTGAATTGCGTATCCTTGCCCATATTTCAGAAAGTGAAGATTTAATTAAGGCATTCGTTAATGGAGATGATATTCACACTAAAGTAGCAGCAGATATTTTTAATAAAAATATGAGTGACGTTACTAAGAATGAAAGAAGAACTGCTAAAGCTGTTATATTTGGAATAGTTTATGGAATCAGTGGTTTTGGTTTAGGTGAAAATATTGGAGTTACACCAAAAGAAGCTAAAGCCTTCATAGAAAAATATTACGAATTATACCCTGGTGTAAAACGCTATATGGATATGATTGTAAAAGATGCTTATGATTGTGGCTATGTTAGAACTTTGTTTAAACGTAAGAGAAATATTGATGAGTTATTTTCAAGTAATTTTATGGTAAGACAGGGTGGAGAAAGAATTGCTCTTAATACGCCTATTCAAGGAACAAGTGCAGATATTATAAAAAAAGCAATGGTTGAAATTGATAAAGCATTTGAAGCCAATAATATAAAATCAACAATGCTTCTTCAAGTACATGATGAACTTATATTTGATTGTGTAAGTGAAGAAAAAGAAAAGTTAGTTGATATAGTAACTACAATTATGGAATCTACTGTTAAACTTTCTGTTCCACTTAAAGTAAGTCATGATTTTGGAACAGACCTTTATGAAACTAAATAAGAGATGATTAATATTAATCGTCTTTTTATTTGACAAAAAAATGTATAAAACCTATAATAATAACCAATTTAATGGGGTTATGTTTATGAGAAAGATGGAATTAATTGAAAGGGCAATCTATGATGATTTACCATATAGATTAGATTTGAGCATTGATAAGCCTTTTGGTTTAGAAATTGAAGCTGGTTTACTTAATCAAATGGATAGATATTTTATAGTTGATGAAAAACTGCAAAATGAAGGTTATCAAAGAAATACGGACTCATCAGTTGGGGGAGATTTCCCACTTGAAATACAGACTCCATTATTAACGGCTAACGAGGAGTTATGGGTAAAATTAGATGAATTAAGTAAAAGAATGAAAGAATGTAAGATAGATTTTAGTACGTCTGCATTTCAAGTTAATTTGGATGTTTCATTTAGTTATGAACAAATATATTATTTTCTTTTATTTTTTAGAACATTTGAAACTGTTTTATTTAGATTTTCTACAAGTTTTAGATATGATTTAAGAGATATGTTTAGAGCACAAAGTTTAAAAGAATATTTTAAATATGCTAATTATAAAGTAATGGACGAATCATGTTTTTATAATCTTATAAAAAATAAAAAGTATGCAGTTTCTTTAAAATATAAGGAAAATACTTTAGATGGATTACCACCTAATATAATCGAATTTAGAACACCTAATGGATGTGATGATGCATGGATGTGGCAGAATTATATTAATACTTTTCATAAAATGTGTGAATACATTACGGTACTTGATAGAAATGAGATAGATTATTCTCTTTGCAATGGGGAGTATGAGTCAATGCCTTTTCATAAATTATGGTTAGATGATGCTTATTATTTTGCTGATTTAATATTTGAAAGTGATATTGATAAAATCTATTTTTTAAAACAATATATTGGTCCTTCTGTAGAGGATGCTAAAAGTTATTTAAGAAAAAGGAGATAGAGATAAAATGAACTTACAATCGAAAACACTTGCTCAATTAAAACAAATTAGAACTTATTATGAAAAAAAAGAAAAACTATTTGATGTTAATTTTGTCTACTCTTGTTTAGATGCAATTGAAGAAGAAAGTAAGTTTAAGAATCTAATTGAACTTGTTATTACAGAAGATAATCATGTAACTTCAGAAGAAAATATGGGAACAATATATTTTTCTTTAGAAGGTGTAGAAAGACAAGCAATGGAAATTTTAAGTATATTTACAGAGCAATACACACCTGAAACAGAATACTTAATAAAAAATTATTTTGCTATGTTAACTTTAATTCATGAAACAAGTCATGTTTCACAGGATTTGGGATTAGATGAAGATGAAGTGGTAAATAAATTTTATAACAGAGTGTTTAGTAGAAAATTATTGAGTCATCTGCTTGGGTTTTTATCAGGTTTTTATTCTTCTGAAAGACATGCTAATATTGATGCGCATAAGGCGATGATAGATATTTATGATGATTCAAAACTTGTTGTTATTTCTAAAACATTTTATTTAAATTTAATTACTTATTTATATGGTAAGTATTCTCCAACAGAAAAAATGCAAAAGATGTTTTTGGTATTTGATGAATTTGATACAAGTAGCTTAAGTAATATGAAAAAGTTAGAGGTAGGATTTCCAGTTGATGAAGAAATATTAAAACAAATTGATAATGAATTAATACGTGAGGCAAGAGGAGAAACTGACTTTTATGAATGTAAGAAAAGAATTGTAGGTATAAGTAATGGAATTAAGTACTAATGCAAAAAAAAGTATAATTGACGTAAGAAAAATATATGAAGATAAGAACTGTTTAGCCGATGTAAATTTTTTGTGTAACATATTTGATATTATGGAACAGGAAGAAGGGTTCAATGAAGTTTTAAGCTATGAAATAACTAGTCATGATAAGTGTATTGCACATGAACAAAGGGGCAGAGTTTTTATTGATTTAGATAAAGCACGAAAAGAAACTTTATATTCATATAAATGTGCAAAAAAATGTAATGATATTGAATCTGAGATAGCTTGTAGAAATATGTTTATGTTAGTAATTGTTTTCCATGAACTTTCTCATATAAGTCAGGATTATGGTTTTTCAAATTTTTCTAATTTGAATAATTTATTTGAAGCTTTTGAAGATGCATATGACAAGTATAGGTATTTTATATATTATGGTTTATTTAAAAGACGATATGATTTCTGTGAAAGACATGCCAATATGCATGCGTATAGATTGCTTTCAGATATTTATAAAGGTGATTCATTAGATGAAATATTAGGAGATAACTATTTTGCTATGGTAAAGGGAAATATAAAAAGAAAATATGTCGATTATGCAGTAAAACATCTTGGTATGACTTGTGGATATTTGGAAGATTTACCCCTAATTCAAAAACTGGATGCTTGTATAACTTTATCTTGCGAAGAAGAAGCATTTGTTAGAGGTATTATAAGTGAGTATGAACTAGGTAATATAAATTTTTCCGAATCAATAAAAAAAATTAAAAAGATCAAGGTATTGATGAAAAGTTAATAAAGTGTTATTCTAGTTTTTGGAATGTGAGGTAGTATTTATGCCAGAAATTGCAGAGGTCAGAACTGTTGCTAGAACTTTAAACAAAAAAATAGTTGGGAGAAAGATAATTGGAATTGAAACACCATACGATAAAATAATTGAAGGTAATGTAGATGATTTTAAAAAGGGCGTAATAGACAGGCATATCACTAATGTTGATAATTATGGAAAGTGGATATTTATAACTTTAGGCGATGTTACAATAATGTCTCATTTGCGTATGGAAGGAAAGTATTATATAAAGCCCACAGATGAGGAATGGAGTAAGCATGAGCATATTATAATGCATTTAGATGATGGAAATGATTTAAGATATCATGATGTACGTAAATTTGGTAAAATGATTTTAGTTAATACTGATGAAATATATAAACAACCAGAGATTTCAAAACTTGGAATTGAACCAGACAATGCGTCTTTAACAAAAGAATATATTTATTATAATGTTCATGATTCTAAATTGCCGATAAAGACTCTTTTACTTGATCAGTCAATTATTAATGGACTTGGTAATATTTATGCTGATGAAGTTCTTTTTAGAGCTCGTGTTAATCCAATGAGATTAGGTAACTCTATTACTTTAGACGAATGTGAATTAATTAAAAAGGGAGCTCGAGAAGTCATAACAAAAGCAACTGAGTTAGGTGGTTCAACTATTAGAAGTTATACTTCTTCTTTAGGTGTAACTGGACATTATCAAGATGAGTTACGTGTTCATACTTTGGCAGGTAAACCTTGTCAAACTTGTTCAGCGATTATTGAAAAAACACGTGTTGGTGGAAGAGGAACATACTTTTGTCCTAAATGTCAAAAATAATATGCGTAAAGTTTAGAATAAATAACAGAATTAGTAAAGTATATATGTTATAATTTTAGTAGGTGATATGTGTGAACGATGAAAAAATGTGTATAACTGATGATGATTTTTCATCTATTCTATCTTTTAAAAATGGTGAAGTAAAAGTTGACTATGCATCAGCTATACTACTTGCTGGATATTTTAATGATAGAATAGATTGGTATTATGCTATAAAGGAAAGAGAAAATAAAGAATTTGAATATAGAAGTTATGTTGAATTTTCAAGAAATTTATTAAATCAATTAATGGATTTTATACATTATTATACTTTAGCTACGGATAAGGAATCACGTATTCAGATTGTTAATGGAATGAAACTTATATGTGAACAAATTAATTCTTTTTGTAGAGGAAATGTAGGGGGAGTTAATATTGGAGCAGATTTAAGTTCTGTTACTGATGCCCATTTGGGTAATGAATATCACATGGTTGTATGGAATAAAGTAATATATCATTTACAAGATGATGCTATTGCATTAAGAAAACAAGAAGAAGCCTACTATGATGAGCTAAAAGAAAGTACTAAGTCTATGCGTGAATTTGCTGTAAGAGACTTACCAGAGGAAGTAAAGAATGCTAGCTCAGAAATTGTTGATATTATAAAAGAAAAAGAAGAGAATGTAAAAGATTTCTATAGTAGAGTTCATATTAGTACAGCATTTAATAATCTTTGTTATGAACTTAATAGGGGTAAAGCAAAAGATATTAAAAAAGCTCATAAAAATATTCTTGAACAATGCAGAATTGTTAATGAATGTAATGCATCTCCATTTAGAGGTGATTTAACCCCAATGTTTACATTTGATACACCAGAAGATATGGCTGAACATATTAAGTATGGTCAATATAATATTCAAGCAGAACTCGTTAATATTGATATGATTGCTTTAGGTAATAAAACAGAAAAACTTACTAAAATAAAGGAAGACTCATATAAATATATTGGTTCAACTATTAATTTTTCTAAACAACTTGGTTTACTTGATCCTTCATTTGATGTAGAAGAGACTGTTCAAATGAGTGAAGAATTAAAAGAGCGTATGCAAGAAATTTTAGGACCTTCTATATAAAAATGTTGTTGAATAAAGAGTTTTATACTCTTTATTTTTTTGTGTGTAAACTTATTTGGTATATTATTGCTTAATATATCGGGATAAGTTATGATTATCTTAGATAGTATAATATGAAAGGATAATATTTTATGAAGAATAAAAAATTATTAGCATTAATACTTTTGCTTGCAATTGGTTTTGCAGCAGTATCAACAACATTAGTAATTAATGGTACTACAAGAGTAGCAGAAAACAATAGTGAGTTTGAAGTATATTTTTCAAATGCTGTAGAAAATGGAAAGACAAGAAAAAGTTTAATTAAGGATGATACTCATATATCATTTACTGTGGACATGAAGTCAGTTGGAGAAAAGTATGAACTAGAATATGCTGTAACAAATGGAAGTAAAAACTATGATGCGGCACTAGCTTTAGAGCATACACAGACAAATGAATATGTAAAAATTATAAATGTATTTGATACAGATAATAATTTGTTAGCAACAGAGACAAGAACTGGAACATTAACTATAGAAGTAACAAAGCCATATGTTGGAACTGATGAAAATCCAACAAAAGAAATAGAAGTAACATTAACAATTACAGCAAATGCTGTAGAAAGAGAATCTTTAGCAACAGGAACGCCTAATGAAAAGATACCTATCTGTACTCTTGAATCTCCTTTGGTGTATGAAAAAGGTAATTGGAAATATACAGACAATGATTGTAGTTATGATTTAACTAATGGTGATTTAATTTCTTTAAGTACTGAATCTTTCTATGTATATGATATAGAAGGAGATAATGTAAAAGCAATAGCTCAATATAATTTGTATGTTGGTAGACTAACCACTTCTGTAGGGTCAGGATATAGTGGCGTTACATCGTTGTTAGAAAATCCAACAGGATATCAAAATAAAAATGCAAGAGGAAGAATATTTGATAATGACGGGAATAACTTACTTCCATTTGTAGGTGTAGTACCATTCACGTCAAAAACTAAAATCAACATGCTTGAAGAAGGTCAGAAGCCAAATGATTATTCTATAAGTGATATAAAGGAGCAAGTAGATGCATATGGTACAAAACTAAATGAATTTGATGGAGAAGTAATAGCAGTAAGATTAATAACTGAAGAAGAACTAGTGATGGCTGGATGTAATTTAGAAAAGTCTTCTTGTAAAGCGGGCTATTCATATTCTGGTTCGGGTTGGATAGAAGCAGCAACTGTTACAGGAGCACCCGAATACTTATGGTCAACGTCATATTGGACTTCTTCTAATATTCCTTTTATTGCTGAAGATACCGGAGTGAGAAATGTTTATTCGGATGGTCATTTCGATTGGAATCTTGTTGATAATGACTCCAATCTAGGTGTCCGCCCTGTTATAGAATTATCTAAATCTTTATTTGAATAATTATAGTATTAAAGGGTGTAAAGCCCTTTTTTCGGTGTAAAGATGATGTATTTTTGATATTCGCTATGGTATAATTATTTAAAGTAAGGGAGTGTAATCATGAGTCCTGAGTTCTTGCGAATGGTAACAATTTTTTATGGAATACTTACTGTAATAGTTGTTTTGACTATTGTTTTTGTTACGTTTAAAAAGATTAAGAACCAATATAAAAACACTCTTATTGAACTTGAAAGAAGTAAAAATTTAATTATAAGTGG
>CAYWFZ010000060.1:0-6936 GCA_964458035.1 uncultured Muribaculaceae bacterium
GCATAAATTAAAAAAGGGAATACCTAGTTTTGAAGAGTTAGGTACTATCCCAGATTATTGTTCAAGTACCGACTTATATAGTTGGTACTATTTTTATTAAAATGACTAAAATCACTATAATAAGGAGTATTATGATACGACAAAGATATTTCTCTGTTTTTCTCATAATTTCACCTCCTTTCACTATAAAGAGTAAAAGAAGAATAGTACCTAAGCTAACTAAATATTCCCAAAATCATTATATCAAACAAATGTTTTGATATCAACGTTTTTATAGTAAAACTTCTAATATTTATATTAGGAGTTTTTTTATGTATAAATTACTAAATATGCTCCATATTATAAATGGGTGATATAAATGTCTTATCAAGAATTAGTTGATAGTGTAACACCAAAGGAAAACAAATGGAAAAATATGATGATTGCGTTTTTCTCTGGTGGAGTAATGGGTAGTTTAAGTGAACTTTTAGTAAGTGTATTTGATGTTAATACGATGCTTATTATTTGGATTGTTATTGCATCTATTTTAACTGGTATGGGAGTGTTTGATGACTTTGTTGATAAGTTCAAGATGGGAGTAATTATACCAATAACAGGATTTTCTCATTCTGTTACTTCATCTTCACTTGACTATAAATCAGAAGGATTTATTACAGGTATTGGATCTAATTACATGAAACTTGCTGGATCAGTTATTCTTTATGGAATAGTTACTTCAACTGTTTTAGCGCTTATAAGAGGTTTATTATGGTAACACTTAAATTTAGCAATAGTTATATAAATAGTTGGTATTCAATAGGCGGAGTAGATGAAGAAAAAGGTAATATTAAAAATGCCGATAAATATTTAAGTGATTTATATTATGGGTGTAAAACGCATGAAGCTGCTGAAGTTAAAATGATTGAAGAAGTTATAAGAGAGATAAAGAAAAAAAGTCATGTAGATGTGATTGTTGGAGGTAATTTATCTAATCAACTAGGTACTTTAAATATAGCATTAAGGGATATTAACACGTCTTTTTTAGGGCTTTATAGTGCATGTGCAACATTTACAGAAAGCGTTATTGCGTCCTCTTCCTTAATACAGAATAAAGCTATTAACAGTGCTTTAGTTTTGACTAACTCACATTCTTTAACTAGCGAAAGACAATTTAGATTTCCAGTAGAATATGGTAGTTTAAAGAATTGTTATACGACAAATACGATAACAGCTGCTGTTGGAGTAATGGTTTCAAATGAGAAAAGCCCTTATAAGGTCACATCAGCTACCATTGGTGGAGTAGTTGATTATGGAATAAAGGATGTTGCTAATATGGGTGCAATAATGGCCCCAGCTGCTGCTTTAGTCATTAAGGAACACTTAAATAACACTCATACTACAATGGATAATTATGATTATATTTTAACAGGTGACTTAGGAAGTGTTGGTTTAACTTTACTTCAAAGTGTCTTAAAGGATGATTATGGAATCATTACAGATAAAATAATTGATGCAGGTTCAATTATTTATAAAAAAAGCCAAAATAAATGTGCTGGGGGATCAGGTCCAACTTGTTTACCTTTTGCATTCTTTAATAGGTTTATTGAAGATAAGAAAATAAAAAAAGTATTATTAGTCGGAACAGGGGCATTACATAATCCAACACTAGTTAATCAGAAAAATAGTATACCGAGTATTGCTCATTTAATAGAAATAGAGGTGAATCATGATTCTAATTAGATCATTCATTTTTACTGGTGTAGTTTGTTTAATTGCTCAAATAATAAAAGACAATACAAAGTTAACAAGTGGTCATATTACGTCTCTTTTTTGTGGATTTGGTGCAGTTTTAGGTTTCTTTGGGGTATATGATAAAATTGTTAAATATTTTGGAGGAGGAGCATCGGTTGTAATCATGTCCTTTGGTAATGCCCTATATAAGGGAGCAGTTGATAATGGAATATTAATGATGCTTGGTAATGTTTCAGTAGGTATTATAACAGCGATTCTTATGGCATTTTTAATAACTCTTATATTTAAGGTTCGTGATTAACGTCTTGTAAAGATAAAAAAACTAATCTATAATTATAATAGGTGGGGAATATGAAGAAAGTAATCGTACCTATTTTAATTGTCTTAGTATTAGTAGTTTTAGTTGGCAGTTTTAAATCATTAAAACACGATGAAAGAAAGTTATCTTCAAAATCAGATATTGTTGAAAATATTAATATTGATGGAGTAAACTTAGAAGTTAAATATAATTTAGGTAATATGATAGATGAAGAAATACCTTATGGTAATAAAGTAAGTAAGGTTATTGATATAATTAATAATACTGAAAAAGATGTATCATTCGCTGTTAAGATATCAGAAGTAATATTAAGTGATGAACATTTAAAATATAATGTATCTTATAGTTATGATTCTAAAGTTTTTAATGAACTAAGTGATGAAATTAATTTAACAAAAGATGATAATTTAGCATATAACCTGGTAGTTGGTAAAAATTCTTCTCTGTCTTTAAAAATTCAGTTTTTTGGTAATAATCAAGTTGCACCAACTAAATTTACAGGAAAGCTTAGTATTATAAGTAACTTAAGTGATAAAGATATTTATAGAAAAGACGTTTTGGCATTACATAGTGCAATAGGTGCGAGTATAAATTCACTTAACGGGATAAACGAAAAAGGATATTTTATAGTTAATGTTGATTCACTTAAAAGTGAAGTAACGAAAAAATTTAAGGGGCTCATATTAATAGATGCAACTGATTACAGTGATCTTAAATTTCACTATTTTATTCATGATGATAAATATATGTTAAATAATTATAATCTAGTAGATAATGATGTAGATAAAAAAAGAATACAAGATTTAGACGAAAATATTTCTAATGGTTTTAATATTGATACAGTTTGTTCAATCTTCTCTAAGAAAGGATGTACTGATTTTTCTTCTTTAGAGTTTAATCCAAATGGAGGTAGGGAAAACTTTTATAAAGCAAGTAAGGAAGTAATAGATTCATTAAAGAACAGTTTTAAATCTAAAGAAAAACAAGTATTTGTTTATGATGTAACAAAGGATATAACTAATAATACTAATATTAGAGGGTATATTTTGATTAATAATACAGTTGATAATCCAGAGTACTATCTATATCTAACAAATAATATATATATGATATCTGGTTATAATTTGACTAAGCTTGGAGATTATTCGGTTGATTCTAAGACAATTAGAAGTTACTCTGAAACATCTTTTAATCTATCAAGTTTGAATGAAGCAACCGTATGTAATTTTTCTGGTTTTAGTGAGTGCATTAAAGCATCAGGTGAAAAAGTATAGTAATATACTTTTTTTTATTATATAATTAATTTAATAATAGAGGTGTACTTATGAATAAGAAAAGAATAATTATTATCTCGAGTGTAGTTGTGGCAGTAGTATTAATTTTGACATTTTTAAATATATCAATTAATGCAAGTAAAAATAAATGTTTAGATGAGTATAAAAATAAAATAACAAGCAAAATAAATATCATAAGTAGTATCGTAAATAAATATGATATAAGTCCTTCGGGTGAAGTAGAAGTAGTTGCTAATTATAAGGGAGCTCATGGAGAAAATTATCCAGCTAATTTTAATTATAATTACACACTTGATGATAAATTATATTTTGAAGATGAAGAGTATACTAGTATTGATGTAAATAAGAATTTATTAAGTGTAATTGGTAGTTTAAAAAATATAGAAAACGTTGATGTTTCAAAGTATGAAAGTGTTAAAAAAAGTGGAAATAAAATTAAAATAATGTATGATGAAAAAACTATTAATGAAGTCTTAAAAACAAACTTTAAATCTATTAGCGCTGAAGTTAATATGAGTGGCATTATAAAGAAAATAAAAGAGATAAACATCATACTTGATGATATAAATATAACTGTTAATGGAGACGATTTACATATTACATATAATAGTAAAACTATAGATTTAAACTTAAAAGAAGATGCGACATATGTAAATATTAATAATAAGTTAAAGATGAATATTTTTACAAAGAACAATTATAATTTTAGTATAGTTTTTAATAATCAGGTATATTCTTTAGAATTACTTGAAGATGGTCTTAATTTAAAATTTAATACTAGTGCATCTATTTATAATAGTATGAGTATTAAAGTTAAATATAAGGGTGTTTCACTTGAGAAAAAGCGTGAAGCAAATAATTATAATGATAATCCAATTATAAGATATTTAAGTGAAAGTGATTTATCTTTATAAAGAATAATTAGGTGGTGTAATTGTGAAAAGAAAATTATTAATAATAATACCGGTTGTTGTTTTACTTGTGTTAAGCGCTTGTCTTTCAATTTATTTTTATAAAGAAACAGAAACTGTAAGTGATTTTTTAGTAGGAGAAAGACATTCATCTATTTTAGAAATGGTTGATAATCAAAAAGCAATAAATGAAAAATTAGAAAAAATATCTAATGAGAAGAAATATACTTTTAATGATGCCTATGTTGAGGTTAACCCATATAAGATTAGTCCTTTATCGGGTATCATAATATTTAATACTAATAAGGGAGAAACAGTAAGTGTTTATGTTAATGATGTTTTTGTAACTACTATGGAAAGTGCAACTAAACATATAATACCTATTTATGGTTTATTAGAAAACTATGATAATAAGATTAAATTAGTAATGAATGATGAAGAAAAAGTCTATTCAATGAAGACGGATGCAAGTAATATTGAGTATCCTTTAATAGTTAACTATAAATCAGAAAATTTAAATAATGAAGATATTTATTTTACTGTTGCATCATATGCAACTTATCTAACTGGATGGGATGTATCGGGCAATTTAAGATTTTATTTAACAGTAGATAATAGAATGGATGTTGAATGGCTAGATAATGGACACTTTTTGATTGGTACATCGCAAGGTCAATTTGCAGAAAACTTTGTTGCATTTGTAGAAATGGATTATTTGGGTAAAATATATAATTATTATGTTCCATCTAATGGATACTCATTTGAATTTCAAAAATTAAGTAATGGAAATATCATGTTAGCTGGTGGTAAAAGTCCAGTATATATTGATGAACAAGTAATATATACGATTGATCCAAAAACTGGAGAAACTTTGGAGTTACTAAATTTAGCATCTGTTATTTTAGGAATTGATCCTGAATTTAATAAGACTTATTTAGGTCAAAAAGCTATAAGGAATTCGTTTTATTATAATGAGACAACAGATGAATTATTAGTTTCTTTTAGAGGTGTAGATGCAATTCTTTCATTTAACTTTAAAGGTAAATCATTAAATTGGGTATTTACTAATCCCAATAACGAAGTTTTTAGTAATGAGGTATGGAAAGATTATATAGTTACAAATAAAAATGGTCACTATCCAATGGGGCAACACTCGGTAATATTTACAAGTGAAGGTGATGTTGCATTATTTAATAATGGATATGATAGACTTCATGGTTTTGAAAATGGTGGAAATGATTTAGTAAGTTATTATAAAGATAATTATTCTTCTGTTGATGTATTTAGAATAAATAAGAAAGATGCCAAATTAGTGTGGAGTTATGATGATGGTAAGTCTATGTTTTCACATCAATATGGTTCAGTAAGAGAAACAGATGCAGGATATTTAATGGATTTTGGTTATAACTTAAAGAATGAGTATCGAAGTGATGAAAATGGTTCTTTAAGTAAGGCAGAAGCAACTCCCGATAATATTTATTCAAGAATAATTGAGGTTGATAAAAAGAAGAATATTCTTTTTGATGCTACATGTGAAGAGGGTAAGTTTAGAGCATTTAAACATAAGTTGTATACTGAATATACTAATAATACACTAGTTAATGTACTTAATATTTACGAAAAATTGAGTAAATCAAATTTAAGTGAATCAACATATAAAGATATAAATATAGTTGATGCAAGTGAGTGGATTTATTCTACTGATTTCACTAAGAACACTTTTAAAACTAATTATGAAATAAATGAAAGTGATGAAATAAAATTACTTTTAGTAAATAAGACAGGTAAAATATATACATTAGATTATAAATCTAAGGAAGATTCAGCTAAGAACAAAATATTTAATATTGATTTACCTAATGGAGAATATGCTCTTTATGTGAGTTTAAATGGCGATATTTATAAGACAAATAATGTATATAAGTTTTAGAAAATGTATAATACATTTTCTTTTTTTGTTATAATTAGTTTGGTGATGATATGAATATAATCGATGATATAAAAGCAATAGCTAAGGAAAGAAATCGTTCTATTATACTTCCAGAAAGCGAAGATGAGAGAGTAGTTGATGCTGCAATTCAGGCAACAAGTGAAGGTATCGCCAATATTATTCTTATTGGTAATAAAAATGATTTAAAAAATAAATATAGTAGTAAAAATTTAGATAATATTACTTTTGTTGATCCAGCTACTTATGAGAGTACTGAAAATTTTATTGAGAAGTTTTATGAAATGCGTAAGAATAAAGGAATGACTCAAGAAGAAGCAAGTGAGTTAATAAAGAATAACTATATCTATTTTGCTTGTATGATGGTTAATGATGGTTTAGCAGATGGAGTTGTATCAGGTGCAAGTCATTCATCATCTGATACTTTAAGACCAGCATTACAAATTCTTAAAACAAAGGAAGATACTGAGCTTGTTTCAGCATTCTTTTTAATGGATGTACCAAATTCAGATTATGGTGAAAATGGAGTTTTCTTATTTAGTGACTCAGGTTTAAATCAGAATCCTACTAGTGAAGAGTTAGCTTGTATTGCAAATGATACCCATAAGTCTTTTGAACTTTTAGTTGGGGCTCCTTCTAAAGTTGCTTTCCTTTCACATTCTACATTTGCTTCAGCCAGTCACAATGACGTTACAAAGGTTAGAGATGCAGTTAGTATTGCAAAAAGTAAAT
>CAYWFZ010000061.1:0-6707 GCA_964458035.1 uncultured Muribaculaceae bacterium
AGCACCACAATTCTCAAAACGTTAATATACAAGTTTCAAATGTATTTGGAAAAGTTCACATATGTGGGCTTTTTTTGTTTGCATATAACCAAGTTTTTGTATGTTATAATTAAATAGTGATGAATATGATGCTATTTTTATTGTAAGGTATCTATGTCTTGTTATTGCATACGGAATCATGCATAAAATTAAAGCTGTATTTTATTCAATTTTTTGAATTCTCAGTTTCTGTCCTGTTGGTTTATGTGTTTTTTAGGTATGATACTTTTGAAAGGAGATAATTATGGATCAAGTTAAAATTGGAAAATTTATATGTGAACTTAGAAAAGAAAAAAATATGACCCAGGAAGAGTTAGCAGAGAAAGTTGGTGTAACTTGTAAGTCAGTAAGTAGATGGGAAAATGGAGTTACTATGCCAGATATATCTATTTTGATGTTACTTGCCGAAATATTTAATTGCACTATTCAGGAACTACTTAATGGTAGAAGAATGAAAAGAGATGAATTAATTGAACTAAGGGGAACTTTAGAAAATTTAATTGAATATGAATCTCATGAGCAAATAAAGAAAGATAAAAAGACGAATAAATATATTTTCCTTGGAAATATGTTTTTGCTTGTTGCATTAATGAAAGATATATTTTTTGAATCTATATTTCCAGAAAATATTGGTGAATTTATATCAGGCTTCTTTTATGGATTAAGTATTACATTTAGTTTAATTGGCGCTTATAATAATTCACATAATATATCGTTCTGTGAAAAGAAAAAACAAATAATTAAAAAGTTAAAAGGATGAGAATTTTGATATAGCTTTATAGTGTTAATATATTTTATTACATGATATAATTTTATTAAAGTTAAGATCATGGAAGTGAATAAGTATGTCTAATAAATTTTGTGATAATGTGCTTGAATTTAATGAATATTTAGCTAATGTTAATATTAGTTTGTTTGATAACTATAAAATAATAAATCCTTTTAAGGAAAATAATTCAAATGAAGTAAAAAAGATGGCGAATGCATTTTATAAAAAGTATTATAATGATTTTAATAAAAGATATTTAATACTTGGTAGTAGCCCTGCAAGAAGAGGAACTTCTGTTACAGGTATTCCTTTTGAAGATGCAAGTCATCTTTTTAATGTAACTGGAATTAAAGCTGATAACTTTTATATAAATAAATCTAATTCCAACTTTTTATATGAAGTTATGGATGCTTATGGTGGATGTGAAAAATTTTATAAAGAATTCTTTATGAGTTTTGTCTGTCCTTTAGGTATTTCAAATATAAATTCAAAGGGAAATGAAATTAATTCTAATTATTATGAAAATAAAAAATTAAAAGATTCTTTATATGATTTTATTGTTGATTCATTAAAAAGACAAATTGAATTAGGAATTGATACTTCAGTCTGCTTTTGTATTGGAAGTGGAGATAATTACAAATTCTTGATGGAGATTAATGATGAATATAAGTTTTTTAAAAAAATTATTCCTTTAGAACATCCGCGGTTTATTATGCAATATAATTCAAAAAATAAGAACATGTATTTAAATAAGTATGTGAGTATTCTAAAAAATAAAATATAAGAAGGTATGATAAGAAATATTAATTGTATGAAAATAAAAGATATAAATATATTAAGTGCTAATTTATATAGATTGAAAGGATTTTTATGTAAATAAATATTAAGATATTTTTTTATTATTAATTTGTTAAGACAAATCGAAGATAATATATGATTTGTCTTTTTTATGATATAATATTTATAGATTATATTAAGGAAAAGTATTATGAGTACGATTTATGAAAATAGAGGATTAAATAATGTAACAGAAAGAGACGCTATTTTAGAATTAGGAGTATCTTTTGTTAGAACAATGGAACACATTAAAAATATAGCTGAGATGAATGGGTGTTTTCTTTTAATACATGGTACGCAGATGCATAATTGTGTAGATATGATAAATGATGCAAGAGGACTTAAGCATTATGAAAATGATTATACAAGTACAGCTTCAACATTTTCATCCTATAGTGCACTTTATAATACAGGTTTAATTAATGGGATGTTACCAGAAGGGTTTATAATACTATTAATTCCTAAAACTTGTTTTAGAGGTTATGGACAATCCGGTCTTTGGCATTCATTGGTTTTAAATGATGAAACAGGAGAATGCGAATTAGATGATGATGCAGATATAGAGAATATTGATAGTTATTCAATTCCATTAGAATATATATTTGGTTTTATAGATTTAGAAAACAAAAGAATTATTCAAAATAAGAAGTTTGATGCTAAGTATAGGAATGGAAAATTAATATTAGATGCTCATACTTATGGGAGCATTTTATCTGTTAGAGAAAATGAACTAATATCACAAGGAAGAACAGAATCCTGTAAAGGTCGATAAGTACTTGATTGTTTAGAATTAAAAGTTTATATTAGTAGTGAGGAGATTTTTTATGAAAAAGACTATATTAAAGATAATAATTATTATATTACAGGTGTGTACATTTTATTTAGCGCCATTGCTTTTTAAGGTGTTTAATCCAGTTCATGTAATAGTTGGTATGCTAATTTCAACATTTGGTCTTTCAATGATGATTGCTGTTGTATCTAAAAGAAAGATTAAATATTTATTTTGTTTATTAGCAACTATACTTTTTATAGGTTCAATTCCAATATATTATAATACTTCAGCATATGAGACAGTTATTTGGTATTTTGCTGTATCTGTTGGTGGTTTATTACTTGGATTTTTAATCGATAAGTTTGTCGATAGTGTATATAACAAAAAGTGATGTTTAGATGAAAATACACTAACTATTTTTTATGAAAACTAAAGAACTCATTTATTGAGTTCTTTTTTTCTAGACAAGTATTATTATTTTTAGTATTATAGGTTTTTAAGGAGACCTAAATAATGAAAATATTTGTGTACTTGGATGAAAGTGGATCTATCCATAAAAATAGTAGTACGAAGTATTTTGCAGTAGGTGGTTACTTTTCTTTAGAAAAAGATAATCTTAATGTAATTTCTAAATATGAAGAAATTAATTTAGATTATAAAAAAAGTAAAAGTATAAGATTAGATAAAGAAATAAAAGGTAGAGAAATGCCTGATTTATTAAAGGAAAAGTTCTTTTTGGAACTTCAGTCAATTGAGTCTTTTTATGGTATTGCTAAAGTTTTTGATAAAAGTAAGATGAGAAAGAGTATACTACTTTCTAATATATTTTATAATTATGCCGTTAGACTTATATTTGATGATTGTATAATACCTCTTTTAAGTTTAAGAAATGTAAAAGAAAGAATCGAGTTTATTATAAGCTTGGACAATAGAAATCTAGCTGTTCGTGATTTAAATAATTTAGAAGAGTATTTGAATATGGAATATTCTAAAAATCACTTTTTGTTTAAAGTTACTTATTATGACTCTAAAGATAATTTTGGCGTGCAAGTTGCTGACTTAGTTGTTAATACTTTTTATAATTATTATAAAAATAAGCGTGATGTTGAATCCATTTATAATATATTGACCTTAAAAAAGTTTAGAATAAGTGAATTTCCTGGTAAAAAAACAAGAGGTAGAAGATATAAGATAACTATGTAATTTTGCAATTATTTTTGGAATATGTTAATATACTTTGTAATTTTAGGGGGAGAAATATATGATAGTTGATAAGATAATGTTAGAAATAACTCGTAACTGTGATTTAGTATGTGAACATTGTTGTAGAGGAGAAAAAGAAGTAGTCAATATGTCTATTGAAACAATAGATAATGTATTTAAGACAGTTGGATATGTAGATGAATTATTTTTAACTGGTGGAGAACCCCTAATCGCGATTAATCAACTTGAACATTTAGCTGATTTAATGATGGAAGGTAAAATATACTTAGGCAAACTTAGTTTTATTACTAATGCGACCGTTATGAGTAGTAGGGTTTTGACTGTTTTAAAGAAATTTCAAATGTGCGCTGTTTTAGACATTAGATTATCTTCTGATATATTTCATGTTTTTGAGCTTGAACGTTTGGGTTTACTTGAAAAAAGAGATGAAAATATTAAAGTGTTTAAAGAATTATTTGGACTTAAGACTCATACTTCTACAAATCCAACGGAAAATAAACATATGGCTAGAGGTCTTATGTTTGCAGGTCGTGCTAAAAAGATAACACAGGAAAGACTAGATGAGATAAATAAAATGTTACCTTTTAATTATATGATAAGTAAGAACTTTGCTCCTAATGAGAAGTGTCCTCAAGTTGTTTCAGAAGACGAAATAAAAGGCACTATTTATGTTGATGTAAACGGCTTTATTGTTAGTACTCATAATCCTGAATTTAAAGTTGAAGATGAAGAGGCTTTAGAAACAAATATAAATGTAAATGATACGAATATTAGAGATGCAGTAGATAAGTATTACTGTCATTATGAAGAAAAAAGAAAAGCTATGTATGCAAAACTTTTAGGTAGGTAGTAAAGTAAACTCATTTTTCTTGTCAAATTCACATTCATAAGATATACTATGTATTGATTTGAGGGATATTTATGGAAAGTGTGCTTAATTTTTTGAATTCTCTTGATTTAAAGGACAAAACTTTGATAGTTGCTTGTTCTGGTGGAAGCGATAGCATGTTTTTACTTGATTTATTAAATAATCTTGGGTATAAAGTAATATGTGCACACGTTAATCATAAAGTTAGAAGTGAAAGTGATGAAGAGTATAAATTCGTTCGTAATTATTGTGAAGAACATGGAATAATTTTTGAAGGAATTGAACTTACAGGATATACTGGCGGAAACTTTGAACACTTTGCTAGAAATTTTAGGTACTCCTTTTTTGAAAGTGTCTTAAAAAAATATAAAACAGATTATTTATTTACTGCGCATCATGGGGATGATTTAATTGAAACTATTTTGATGCGGATTGTTAGAGGGTCTTCTTTAAAGGGATATAAGGGTTTTATGAAAATATCTAAACGTGATGGTTATTATGTTGTTAGACCTTTAATATATTTAACTAAAGAATATATAGAAAATGATTTAAAGAATAGGAATATAAAGTATGTTATTGATAATAGTAATTATGCTGATGATTATACAAGAAACAGAATTAGAAAAAGAATGCTTCCGTTACTTAAAGAAGAAGATAATCTTGTACATGAGAAGTTTTTAAAGTTTAGTGAAGAGTTAGATGATACATATGACTTTGTTGTTCGTGTAACAGATAAAGCTAAAAGTGATATGTTTCATGATAATGTTCTTGATATAAGTAAATTTAACAAAGAAGACAAGTATATAAAAAAGAGTATAATTAATTCAATATTGAGTGAGTTATATCCTGATAATTTATATTTGGTTGATAATAATCATATCAATGAAATATTTAAACTAATTAATAGTTCGAAGAAAAATATTGGTATGTATTTACCTAATGGTGTTAGAGTTAGTAAGGAATATAATCATTTGTATTTTAACAAAGAGGAAGATATACCTAGTACATTTGATATTGAACTAAATGATGGAGTAATGATAGGTGACTATGTATTTTCATTTAGTGAAACAGATAAAAATACTAATAATGTTATTAGACTAAATTCAAAAGATATAAAGTTACCACTTCGAGTAAGAAATAGAAAAACAAGTGATAAAATGCTTGTTAAAAACTTGAATGGTAGTAAAAAAATTAAGGATATTTTTATTGATGAAAAGATTCCACTATCGAAAAGAAATGCTTGGCCGATAGTAGTAGATAGTGAAGATAAAATATTGTGGATTCCCGGCTTAAAAAAGAGTGATTTTGATAGACCAAAAGACTCTAAATATGATATAATAATAAAGTATCTAAAAAAAGGAGAGAAAGATTTATGAATAAAAAGAGTAAAACTAAACAATCAGTGCCATATATTGTATTAATTTTATTTATTATTGCAGTTCTTGTTATGGCAAATATTGGTGATACCAAGATTAATAATTTTACTTACGATGAATTTTTAAATAAATTAAGTAATAATGAAGTAACTGAGATTACTACTACTGAGAGAAAGAGTTATGGTATTTATAATATTACTGGTAAGTTAAAAGACTATGGCAAAAATGAATACTTTAAAGTAGATGCTCAATTATCAGAAAAGACTGTTGAAACCATTGAAACTTATCAAAATACAAATGAGTTTAAGTGGAATATTAAAAAGAGTCCAGAAGGTAATAATATTTTAACTTTAGTTATCACACAAGTTGTTCCAATTGTACTTATTTGTGGTGTTGGATTTGTAATGCTTAATAAACTTAGTGGATCTAATAAGTCTAGTATGGACTTTGGTAGAAGTAAAGCTAAATTAAGTGAAGACGGTGGTAAGGTTAGATTTAAAGATGTAGCTGGTTTAGAGGAAGAAAAAGAGGAAGTTGCTGAGTTAATTGACTTCTTAAAAAATCCTAAAAAGTTCCAAAAGTTAGGTGCAAGAATACCTAAAGGTGTTTTATTAGTTGGGCCTCCAGGAACAGGTAAAACTCTACTTGCAAAAGCTGTAGCTGGAGAAGCTAACGTACCATTCTATTATATAAGTGGTTCTGACTTTGTTGAACTATTTGTTGGTGTAGGTGCGAGCCGTGTTAGAGATATGTTTAAACAAGCTAAGCATACAGCTCCTTGTTTAATATTTATAGATGAAATTGATGCAGTAGGTCGTCAAA
>CAYWFZ010000062.1:0-6695 GCA_964458035.1 uncultured Muribaculaceae bacterium
AGACAAAAAAATAGATTTACAAGCTAAGGAAATAGAAGCCCTTAAGTTATATAAATTATGCCTAAAAAAAAGACTATTTAATGAGTCAGATATGTTAACGTATAAATTAAATAATTTGTGTTGCTGTAAGGCTTCTAATATTAGTCTTTTAGATATAGAATTTGATAATGGAAAGTTTCCGATTTATGGTGCAATGGGAGAAATAAAGAAAATTAGTACGTTTCAATTTAGTGATAATTACATTGCTATTGTTAAGGATGGAGCAAGTGTAGGTAAAACTATTATTTGTGACGGTAATAGTTCTATTATATCAACAATGAACGCAATTATTCCTAATAAAATTCCAATATATTATTTTAATGAACTAATTGGAAATATAAATTTTTCTAAATATATTGTTGGTTCTGGTATACCACATATATATTTTAAGGACTATTCAATGGAAACGATTAAAATCCATAATAAGTTGAGGATGAAACTAATAGATTTAGTATTTAACGACGTGTCAAGAAAAATAGCTTATGAAGAAGATAAACTAAGTAATTTATTTAAATTAAAAAATGGTTTAATGCAAAATATGTTTGTATAATAATATAGAATAACGAAGAAAATCTGTGGTTTACTATTTGACTATAAAAAATACAATCTAATTTATTGATAATAGAGTAAAATGATAAAATGTTTTATAGATGTAATATTTATGGGAATACTTTGAAGCCAACTACAAATGGTTCACAAGAAAAAGATAACATAAGATAAATTCCTTAATTTTTTGTTTAATTCTTTTTGTGTTGTTAAGAACGGATGATTATGATAAAACATGCGATATAAATTTATGATAGAATGGCGAATAAACTTTACAGCTTGTCTATTTCTAAAAAAGAGGCATTAGGGATGTTATTATACTAATAGATATTTATCTGATAATTTAAATTTAAGAACTTAAGCAATAAATAGATTATTAAATTTGTTATTGATAATTAATATATTATAATGAAATTTAAACATTAATTTAAACAGACGATTTTATAGTGTCAGTTAACTATTTGTATAATGCTACTCTTTAAAAATTTATTTTAAAGTATCTCTTTGGGAGAGATAAAGAAAGAAGAAAATGAAGTTTTATTTAATAGATTCTTATGTTAGAATTGGTAAAACGACTAATTAATGATATAATAGGTAATCAAGGGAGTGATATAGATGAATAAAGTTTTAGAATTTTTTTGCCTTAACTGGGATAAAATTGGTGTAATTATTGTTGGAGGAATTGCTTTATTGGTTTATGTATTGCAGAAAAGGGATGAGAAAAAGAATGCTGCGACATTAGTAGTAACTCAAATTGAAAGTTTAAAGGAAAAGATTGAGAATGTTGTAGAAATAATTAGCAATAATAAACTTAATGCCACAAGCATATATGAAACTCTTGATATTCTTGATGACAACCAATGGAACAAATACAAACATATTTTTGTTGGTGATATTGATGCAAATAGCTTAAGGACTATAGATAGTTTTTATGGAGATGTGGCATTAATAAGAGAGCAATTAATATTGGCTAAAAAAATTCAGCAGAATGCGTTTTTTAATAATCAACAATTATTAGCAAATGATTGCAACTGTTATTTAATGCAAGGATTAGAGCAAAAATTCAATGAGCCGAATACAAATATTATAGAATTATTAGAATCGATTCCAGCAAATGATGAACAGTCAAAAATACTAAAGGAAATCGTAATGAAAGCGACTGAATCTGTAAACCTAAGTAATAATCAAGATTCTCAGTTTTTAAATGTATATTTTTCAAAAACTAATCAAATAAAAGACTTATTTGGTAAGCAAGGATTAATAGCAGGATATTTACCTGAACAAATTTATGTAACGATTGAGAAGCAGTTAAATAAAATTAGTCATATTGAAATAATAGGATGTTCAGGATATAAAAAACTAAAAAAATTTTCTAAGTTAAAATAACTACTTTAAACTTACCTCTGTTCTACAAAATCGTATTGTATGTACATGACAAAAGATTCGAAAATTTTATTAATGGTAATTAATCTATGTAGTGCATATGATATGTGTGTATTTAATTGTAAATAACTTTGATTAGTATTTTTTTAATATTAATAAAGAGAGTTCTTTTGGTAAACAAATTTATTTAATTAATAATTATGTCTTTACTTATGCTATAATATATCTACAATATATGGAGGAATATATGAAAAGCTTAATATCAATTAATGGAAAGTTTATGGAGTTTACTCCATTAGAATTAATTAATATAATTGAAGAAAATTCAAGAAATGTAAAAGGTCTTGAGATAGCGATAAATCCAACCGATGAAATAGAATTAAAATATTTAAAAGATTTAGCTTTTATATGTAAAAAGAGAGACCTTCATTTTCAAGTTCATGGCAATTCAGAATTACCTTTAGATATGCAAATTTCATATCTAAAAGAACTAGAGTTAGTAAGTGATGAACTAGGATATCCTATAAATGTTGTTTTACATCCTTTAAGTTGTAGTAGTAATGAAGAAAGTAAAATAGAAACTATTATATATATGGATGAACTTATTAAAGCAATTGATGTTAATAAGATAATTATTAGTTTAGAAAACTTAAATGATTTTAATACTGATGATAGATTAAATAAAGAAGATATAACATCAATTGTATTAAATAATGAAAACTTATACATGACATATGATATTGGTCATGAAATAATAGAAGATGGTAAAATAACAGATTTAAATCCTTTATTAATTCCTGAATTATCTAATGTACATATTCATACATTTAATAATGTTTATGATGGAGGATATGATCATAAACCCATATATAAGAATGATGAACACTGGAATCAACTTTTAAAAGCAATAATGTTTTTAAAACTAAATAAATATAATGGATGTATTGTATTTGAATATGATGTATACGCATGTTATGGAGATAATCCAAAAGATAAAATTATATCTTATTGTCATTCGATTGATGATGTGTCTGATAGGTTAAACTATATTTAATTATTGGAGCTTATGTATAACTTAGATGAACATACTTGTTCTTTTTTATAAAATGTATTGAAGTTATTATTTCTCTTTAAAAGTGAACGTAAATGATACTGATAAATGAAAATAGTGAGAGAATGGTTATAAAGATGAGTAAATACAAGAAAAAAAGATACTTTCAATGGAAAGTATCTTTATTTGTAGTTATAATAAAAACAGGTGATGCTATATGAAAGAATACGATATGTATACAGGAATAATTAATTATAAGAAAATAGATTTTACCTTTATATTTGATAGGAAAAATTTAAAGTTAATTCCACCAGATGAGAAAAAACAAGAAGTTAACATGTGGTTTAGAAAAGAAATAGGAAAGGGTATGTATACTTTTGGAGATCCAGTATATATAGAAAATATTCTTTATGGTATTACTAATGAAACCGGTAAAGAAATTGTATTAATTCCGTCTCATACAAGTATTGGTCGAATTAATTCTACTATAATTATAGACATAGAGTATTACATAATAACCAAATATAATCGGGAAAGCGTTGATAGAATAGCTATTAAAGGCCCAGAAATTACGCATATATTTCCGACGACGTGCGC
Source organism: uncultured Muribaculaceae bacterium (assembly GCA_964458035.1). GTDB lineage: Bacteria > Bacillota_I > Bacilli_A > RF39 > UBA660 > CAG-582. The sequence continues at coordinate 3,617 of CAYWFZ010000062.1, forward strand.
ATTAAATAAAATTGATTGGGGTGCGAATGGAATAATTGATGTTAGCACGAAGTCGTTTGCAGAAACAACTACTGAAAAAGAGAAATTTTGTATAGATGATAAAGAGTTCTTTATATATTTTGGTATTTCGATATCTAGTAGTTATAAAACTGGCGAATCACCAATTAATTTAAGTTCAACTATGTTTGTTGAGTTTGCCCCAATTGATGATTACGAGTTTATAATTGATCTGTTAAAAATATTAAAAAAATTTATTCGGTATTTGTGTTATAGGAAAAATGTTATATTTTCTAGTGTAGAAATAGCTTGTCCAACATCAAATGGGTTACATGAGACATTTGCAAACTTATATAAAACGAAAGAAGATAATTTAGTTGAAACGTATCCTATTGAAAAAGAAAGATTTATAAAATATGAATATATCAAAGGAAGTATTGGAAAAATCATTAATGATATTGTGTCACAAAAAATTTATTTAGAGCATATACCAGAAACCTATGAATTAGGGAGACATATTAATGCTGGTAGATTTGTAATGATTACTGCTGCATTTGAATGGGAATTTAAACGAAATTATCCTAATGGCATATCAAAAAACCAAAAGACGCAAGATGCTGAAGAGAATGTTATTAATATTATCAATTCTTTAATAAGTAGTAACACGGGAAAATCAAAAGATATATTTAAATTTTTGAAAAAATTGGTTAGAACTGATAATTTAGAAGCTCGCATAATAGAGTATGGTAAAGATTATGGTAATATTTCTGATATATTTGGAAATAACTTATATGAAATGAATAATGAAGAACTTAATTATAAAAAAATGGGGAAAAGACTCTCGGATCAAAGAAATCATTTTGCTCATGGGGATATTGATAAAGAATTTATTGGGTTATCTCTATTAGATTTGATATATTTAGAGTATGTTATTTATATTATGCAACTTAAGTTTTATGGATTAGATGATAATAAAGTAAAATATGTAATTAATGATTTATTTCGATGTAACCTGGCATTATAAATAATTATTAATGGAAAAGTAACTTTCTAAGAAATAAAAGCGTATGATGATTTGACCAAAGTTATATTATTCTGATTCTTTTTTATTTGATAATATGATTTGTTTGGGTATATCTGTTTTCAGACACTCTAATTTTGATAAAACTAATATGATAGTACTGAGTTGTTGTGAATGAAATCTATATAATTTAATAATAATTACAGTAAGACATTTTGGAAGTATCTTTTTAATACGGAAGAAGAAAGTGTTTTTATTATAATTGTTTTATAGTATAATATAATGCGATAAAGAAAATATAGTAAAGAGGTGAGTTATGAAGAAATTATTAAATGCTTTAAAATCCTTTTTTAAAATGCTATTCGGGGAAGGCGTTGAGATTAATATAGAGAATAAAAATAAATACAATATAAAGAAAAATAAGAAATGTGAAATAACAATAACGGAAACAGGTGCCGATAATGAGAAAAGATAAAAAATCATTAGTTAGTATTAATAAGAATAATACTTCCTTGGTTAATGTTGAAAATAATAATGATACAGAAGTAAATATAAACATTGGAGTTACAGATGAATTGTCTTATGATAATATAAAAAGAAATTATGATAAATTATCAATGATAGAGGACGAGTTTAATGACAGACTAGAATTTAGCAGTAAAAATGTTTTTACAAAAAGATTACTTCCTAAGCAATTACAGGATGACTTTAGTATTGTTCCCAAAATATATAATGGAAAACTACGATTTGAGACAATACCAATAACTCCTGATGCTTATGAAAAGTTTCCGAAAAAAACAACTATTAATTTGGAATTTAATGATATTGAAGAAGCTAGAAAGTTTAGGGAAAATGGAATAGATGAATTACAAAAAAAAGCAGATTTAATGCAACAACCTGTTGAGATACCAAACATAACTAACATAAAGGACTTTATTGGTATATATGAGAATCCTACGAGCCGTGCAAATAAATATGGCTCTGATGGAATAAAACTATTTATTTGCCCAAAGCCGATACCGCCAGCTAAAAAATATGAAATAGAAATATTTAATAGTAAAATGTCATTTAAATTAATTACATCTTTGAGACTCTTAAAATATGAAGATAAAGAACTTGTTTTTAATAATGATGAAAGTGACAATGAATATTTTAATGTACTTATTAAATTATCATTAATAACAAAAGAAAATGATGATATTCCTTTTCAAGGAAATTTTAGTTTGACTATCTCGTTAAAAAAAGAATATGTTAATTCATGTGATTTCAATAAAGAACTTTTAAAATATAAATTTTTAATTGAAGATAAAAATAATCATATTAGAATTAATAATATTAATGAAAATATTAATATATTTTCTTTTAACAACTGCGGTACAAAAAAATATAATATGAAAGATTATAAAGAAATAAATGATATTATAAATCTAATAGATAAAGTCATTTATATATTAAAGGTAAAAGACATAGAGTTTGACTTTGATTTAGAGTATTTTTTTAAAAATAAAGCGCAAATCGATATACTTTACAAAAATATTCTTATGAAAAAAAATAAAATAAATAAAGAGATGTCCTTTAATTATAGAATTCCTAAAAATGAGGAAACAGATAAGTTCATCAAAAATCCATCATCATTATTTGTTATTGTTTCTAAATTAGAACAAGTGGATTTATTCAATCAGAAGATAAAACTTAATAATAATAGATTGGAATTATTAGATTGTACATTGACAAATGTAATTGAAAATGAAGATAGCTATGATATTAAAGTTGAAACAAATAATATAACTATTATACCAGTTCATAGTTAAAAGAAAGCAATAAGTAATTATGATGTTTTTAAAGTTTAGATAAATAATAACGATTTATAAGATACTTTAATGACTATCTTTTATTATGCAAAATTTTAGAAAGGAAGGAATTATATATGAATTATGGAATATTTAGAAGTTAACAAATAATGATTATAAACTATCTCTGTGCTTAATTATTTAAAAGAACCTACTGGTTCTTTTTTCATATACTATAATGAGGTGAAATATATGTCTTTGAAAGTGATAA
>CAYWFZ010000063.1:0-6564 GCA_964458035.1 uncultured Muribaculaceae bacterium
TTTAAAATAACTCATATTACGTCTAAAACAAGACCATTGACCAATATGTCTAGCATATGCACCTAATTGACTAAGCTTAACACGTTGAGTTGAATTCTTTAAAAAATCTTCAATTTTTTCAGTCTGTTCCTCTTCGCTAATATTCTCTAAAACCTTTTGTCTAAATCTAATTAATAAATCTTCTTGTAAGCTTTCAACTTCATCTGGCGAATATTGATATTTTTTATCATTACCATAATGTATTAAATATCTTAAAGCACCATCAAAACTTCTTTTAACAGGTTCAATCATATGATCATCCATATTACATGTCTTAGCTATACTAGAGATAGTCTTACCATTCTTACACCTAATAACAAAGTGATAATGTGGCTTTTTAGTATCTCCAGCATGATGAATAAGATTTTTTTCTTCATCATAAACATCTTCATCAAATAAATCTTTATCGTGTCTTATGTAAATACAATCATAATTCATTTTTAAATTAACAAATTGTTCTTGAAAACGTGCGTCATCTTCATAGATAACACAAGTAAAGCTATAATATCTTTTATTGTTCATTAAGCAAGTCCCCAAAACCTAAATTTACATAAACATCAATAACCTTAAAACAATCATCATGTAAATGCTCATCAACAAAATCCGTAACATCTTCAAATTTAGAAAATTCTAAAACAACCTTTTGGCTATTATTAGAATTAATAATAAATTCAAACATCAAAACGTAAGATTTAGACATCAATTTCACTCTCCTCAATATTAATATATTTATTTAATTTTTTTAATTGTTTTTCTATACCCTTTTTAACTTCTTTATCATAACATTCAATAGATAATAATAATCTATTATTCTTTTTTACAAAACATTTATAATTATATTTCTTCATAAACAACCTCAATAACTCTAAATTCTAAATTTTCAAATTGTTCATTCATTCTTTTACAATACTTAATTGCATAATCTTTAAGCTTATATTCTTTATAATCAGTATAAGATAATAAAACCTTACATTGAACAATATATCTTTTCATATCAATCAAAACTTTCTGCAGTTGAATTTTCAAATAATCTATTATCATAAATAGATTTAACATAAACAAGTGAATACATTTTTACATACCTATTATATAATCTTCTTGCATAATAATAATCATGAGTAATAGCTAACAGAATAACAGAATTATAATTAGAATCGACTCTAAATATTAAATATCTTTTTTTCATTTCTTACCTCTTTCATTAATAACATGTTTTACATGTTTTACATGTAATGCGCTTGTTAGTCGTAGTCCATGCAAGCGCATTATTTAAAATGCATTAGTTGGTCTACTTCTGTTACGGCGCTAATGCGCCTATAACCCGAGTTTTAACGGAAGTTAAAACTTCGGGTTTTATAAGTGCGTACGCACTTTATCTCTAAGGCTAATTGTTCCTCTTTACATCACGATGTTCACGTACCTTAAGTATAATCTTCGTAGCTAATGTAAGAACAGCCCAAAGAATAAGCATTATCAAAGGCAAAAGCCAAGATAATAATCTAAATAACTCAGAAAAAGACATATAAACACCTCCTATTCTATTGAAATTGGAATTTTCTTAAGTATCCAAATAATAAAATGATAAATATGGTCAAAATTTTCAACCAAAATTAAGCAAGGTACTAAAACCTTAATCATATCTATACTTATAAAGAAACCTAAAAGCTGTACATTATCAAATACAAGATTAAATAAACCCTCTATAGAAGTACTTACAAAGTCTGGAAGACTAGGCAAATCGGGTATAATAGAAAATAAAGTTTTAATTATACCTAAAAAAGCAGCTACTAACCATTCTAAAATCATTTTTTACCAACCCTCTCTTCATACTCTTTTTTAGTTAATTTTCTACGTTTAGATATAGTATGTGTTTCTTTTACCTCTCCGGTTTTTTCATTAAAGCTATAGCCCTCATGTTCAATTAAACTTTCTCCTCCAGTATCATGAGTTTGACCAAATACATCATCAAGTTTCTTTCCACATAGCATTAAAAATGCAATACCAATACCACCATTAATAATAACGAATGTAACACTATGAATAGTATTAATTGTAGAATTATTAAGAAAACTAGCTAAGTCAACTTCTCCACCTTGAATGATAACATAATCAAATAAAGGGACATTTATATCATTCCATTTAATAATATAATGACCAGTATCATTTAAGCTTAAGAACCTATTAAGAAAATTAATAGTAAATGTTATAGGTTGACCCAAAAAACCAAGTTTTTCATCAAACCAGTCCATAAAATCAGTAGCCATATTAGACATCTTTTCGCTATCAGGAATAAATAGCTTATTTAATAAATCAAGCAACGAATTAAAAAACTTAGAAATACCACTTTCTATTTCTTTAATAGTACAATCAATAACACCATTACATTCAATCTCAAGATCAGGGCTAGCGATGTCTGAGTCTAATGTACCTACAAAACATCTATCTCCCCTAAAATAATCACGTTGATTATTAAGCTCTTCATAAGTAATTTCAACACCATTAGGAACATTTTCCAAACTAGCACCATTTTCTGTTGTCTGTTCTAAAGAAAAGCCAAGAACATAAACATTATTTAAAAAACTACTTATTTTATCTTGAAGAGTAAAAACAATGTTATTATTACTAGCATTTCCCATAGTTTTGAAAGAAAAAGGCAACATAGTAATAGTTAAACCACTTTCAATGTCATTATAAATACTAGATTTCATCTGTCCTCTAGAAACATAATCTTGGGGTTTAACAAAATATTGTTCATCTCCGTATAAAGTACCAACACGAGATACAACACTATTAGAACCACCAGCAAAATCAAAATAATGACCGTTTGTAGAACCTAACATCAAATAACCATAATAATATTGATTAGCTTTCCATTTTACAGAGCCTTTTTTCCATAGATAACAACTATTGTCTTCTAAAGGACAAGCATTTAATTTTTCGTTTGGGTATATCTCAAATTGTAAAGAAAATACATTGTCATTAGTCATGCTAATATTATCATACCTTAAAGCTCTATAGTATTTACTACCAATCTTATAAGTATTAGAGGTATAAAGATTTTCTGTGTCTTCATCAGTAATCCAATAATAAGAACTATCATTATTATGAGAATTATTATTTTGATTAATATAACCTTTACCGGGTATAAATTCACAAGGAAAATCAAAACCCGGGTCATCTATAGCATTAACACTCAACGGAATAGATAAACCAAATAAAGCAACAAACAAAAATAAAAGCTTTTTCATTATTTAACACCTCGATTGAATATCTTTCTTAAGAAACCTAATAAAAGTATGACACAAAGTATTAAACCAATAGTCCAAAGTAAGTTATTAGTAGTCGTCATATCAACACTAACACTAGTATCACTACCACTTGAAGAATTTTCTTGCAATAAGGTTTTTAACTCTTCGTCACGTAGCTTTTGGTAATAATCAGTATCAAGTAAAACATCTTTTTTTGCAAAATTTTGAGCATCTTGGAAATTTCCAAAGAAAGCATTAGTATAACCGTTTTCATCAAGCTTAACTCTACTTGTAGCAGAATACATAGATTTATAAACACCATTACACCAAATTAACTCCGCAGAGCCATCAGAAATAACAGCACCACTAGAATTACCTTGTACTTTAAAACCATCGCCACCAACAACACAAATATATTCAGTTTGGTCACTAGAGCATTTATCATTGTAACGAGCTTTATTGCAATAATATTTAGTTTGTTTCCAACTAGGAAAATCGGAACGTTTTTGAAGTCTATAATACATAAAACTTCTTATCGTATCTTCACTAGGCATATAATCACACTAAAGCTTTAAATTACGTCCGAAGACAAAATCTAAAAACATTGTAATTAACTTCTCGCTTAAACCAATAGTTAAAGCCAATGGAAAAGCTACTAAAATAAGTTGTATAAATACATTTACAAATGTTTGATAATCAACTTCCATAATTCAAATCTTCCTTTCTAACACCTACTTTTAATTGTTTATTATCAATAACAGCAAGTGTATCATATCTCTTAAACATCTCTGGACTTCTAAAAAAGTAAAACTTCTTTATAATTTTTGCATTTAAGACTTGTCCAGAGCTATCATCTGTTTCAAGTGATGATTTATTGATAAGTGAGTTTATTTGTAAATAACCTCTTAAAAAAGATTTACAATAAATCAAACTATCAAAATGACGTCTTAAAGCAATATTTAATTGACCAAAATATTGAGTGGTAGCAACGATATGTACCCTTTGTTTTCTTTGCTGACATATCTCTTGTAAAACAGCTGGATCAAGATTGTTATTTCCTTTCTGTGAACCAAAATACAAATGTATCTCATCAATTAAGAAAATAACTCCATCAATTCCGTTCTTATATTTTAAAATGTCATTAGACTCTTTAAACTCAAATACACGTTCATTATCTATCTCATAATCTGTCAATTTTAAATTAGTAACAATAATAGATTTAGGGTACATATAAAGCAAGTTATAGACATAATTAACGGCACTTAAAGTTTTACCACTTCCTTGAGAACCAATAAAACATATAAGTCCGTCTGGTCTAAAATATGTAGGATTTTCTTTATAAAATTTCCTATAGTAAGAACTTGTTTTAAATATATTTTGTAAACCTATTTTTTCAGTTAAAGCTAACCTTGATATCATAATATTGAATGGGTAAATAAGAAAAGAGTGTACATAAAAGTACACTCTTAGGGTTAGACTCTAATACGTCCACCAAATACTGCAGCAGTAAAAGCACCAATAGCTTTACGAACACCGAACCACATTAGTACGAAAGACATACCAATTCCTACTAATTGAGCTAAAATAGCTAACAATTGAGTAGCAGTGATAGCAGATGTTAAAGCAGTAGTTAGTGGGGTAAGGTCTGGAACCGATGTACTTACAGCATCAGTTAAAAAAGTACCCATCACTAAACAACCCCCTTTTCATTCTTTTTATTCTTTCTTTTTCCTTTTCACTTCTAAAGGAAAATATCTATATCAACTAACATAAACAGGGCGTTAGTTAATACCATTATTCAAATACAATGTCATCAACTTTTTTTAGTTTACGTTTGAAAGAACCATCAAGATTTTTTACATATTCAAACTCAACATTGCAGTTTTTTCCTACTAAAGGCAATAACTTCTCATAATTATCGTATTTAGTAGAAACTTTTCCAATTAAAGACCCTTTGTTATTTTCATCGTCAAGTTCTTCCTCAACAAGATGAACCATACAATAAGAAACACTCTTATTATTGGAGTCTCTAAAAGAATTTTTCTGTAATAAAACAATTCTAGATTTCAACAATACCATTCCTTCCTAATAAATATTGCAGAAGAAGAAAGAAACAATCAAAGCGAATTTTGGGAAATTAGGTGATTTGATAAAGCATACAACTTACAACTATAAACTAGAAAGGACATTTAAATGAACCATAAAGTTAAATAAAAGTTTAGTGTATAATTATATAGTTAAATGTATATTTTTTTTCTTTCCTCTCTTCTTCTAATTACATTATAAATGCAAAAAAATTTACTTTGAGACAAATTGCATTTTTTCGAAAAAAAAATTAAAACTTTTTTTATTCTCACAAAAAATGCATATAAAAACTATCGAATAAAAAAAGAATTTTTTTGCTCTTTTCCATAGCAGAACTACAGTATGGGTACACTTTAATATAATTAGCAGATAAAATATAACGATCTAGAAAACTTAGTTTACCTTGATTTTTAAAAATTTATTCCAATTCCATATATAAATCATGAACCAATTTGCATGATAGTTTTTGTGTAGGCTAAACGAGATAGTTTAACATCACACAAAAAAAGAATAAGTGTTTAACTTATTCCAATTCCTCCTTGCAATTTCTTATATTTTTATTTAAGAAACTCAGTGTTCTTTTGAACAAGAAAGGAGATGTAAATATGCAATATTATTTAGTACCACTAAATAAAATAACTCTTGACCAATGTTACAAGCTATATAATCAAGGTTATGAACTAGAATTTAATTATGGTATGGTATCATATATTAGATTCTACAAAAGGGGTTAATTCCCCTTTCTTGTTTTTATAGCAATATTGTAACAAAAGCTATAGATAAATTGCAAGGATTTTCTCGGCATAAAACACTATTCTTTATCATACAAATACCTAATTTATATATTTTTCTCGGCATAAAAATAAAAATCTTATATGATGTTATTATTCTGGAACTAAAAGTTGGGGAATTATTACGCAAAAAAATTGAAGAAAAAAAATGAAGAATTATTAAAATTCTCCATTTAAGTATCTATATATTTTATAATATCTATCATCAATAATTGTAGTAATAAAATTTTTACCTTTATTTTTACTAATTTTAAAGCGATAATTAATAGTATCAATTCTAAAACCAGTAAGACTAGAAAGTTCATTTCTATTATTACAAATAAATTTTACATCATCATAGATATCATATACAACATAAAAATAATTATCTTGCATTTAACCTTTCTAGATTAAATTATAAA
>CAYWFZ010000064.1:0-6527 GCA_964458035.1 uncultured Muribaculaceae bacterium
TTACATTATATACTACCTCCATTTTCTTACTTCCCCCTTTTTTCATATTCTATAAACTAAATCCTCCAATCATACACATCTCTCCTCTCATTTATAATCTTTCATTAGTTCATCCATTTCTTTTTGTTCTTTTTCACTTAATGGGATAGAAACACACATTTCAGGGTGTTTCATCCATTCAGGAATAATCTCATTTCTTTTATTCTTTTTATATTTATTATTATTTATATTATGGGTGCAACTGCTTGCACTATCATTACTGCAATTTTCTGCACCCTCATTTGCAACTTTTGTTGGTATCTTTTCTATATTTAGATATATTCTTCGTTTACTATTTTCATTTTTTACTATGATATAGTCGAGTTTCTTTAATTTAGACAATGAGTAATTTATCGTTCTTTCTGATGAATTTATATACTCTTTTAGATAATCATTAGTAGCATAACAATACCCTTTGTTTAAGGCAAGTGATATGATAAGACTTAAAACATCATTATCAGTTCTTGATAAATTCTTATCTCTAAATAATATTCGTGGAGTCATGATAAATTCACAATCTAATTTTAAAATAATTATTCTCCTTAAATTTAAAATGATAATAATGGACTTTTCTTTTACCTATAAATTAGGCAAAATTATCCCTAAGACTTTATTTTAAATCCTGTCCCTCGGATTAAATGAAGTTTATTCTATCTTTATAGAAAAGGTACTAACATAAGCCTTATATCTTACTGTACCATATCTACTAGGAGTTATTTAACAACCTAGTAGATTTATTGTGTACATTCCTACATCATACTCTTTATAAATTAGATATTTTGATTGCTCTAATCTTTCAAGGTTTTTTCTAAGTCCTTGATTATTTATTTTCACTACTTGTTGTAATTCTCCAACATTTAGATCTGTGATAATTCTATCTTGACCTTTAGAATATATATAAGAATATATTAACTTCCCCTCAGGCTTAATTCTCTTATCTTTTAAAATCTTTGTTGGTATTCCTTGATGTCTTTTATTCATTCATAGTTTTCCTCCTTTCTTTTACCTGTTAACATTTTTTAATTTAATGTTAATGTTTGGAAACACATACTATACTACATGATAATTACTATATTGTCAACACTTTTAGAAACGTTTCTATTTATTTTGTTGATTTTAGTTAACATATATGCTATTATGTACTTGTGAGGTGTATTACAATGCAAGAAAAAAAGATCGGCGAAATTATCGCTGAAGCACGAGAAAAAGCAGGTTATTCTCAAAGACAACTTGCTAAAGAAGCAAACATTAGTAATGCTGAATTATCTAAAATTGAATCAGGGGAAAGAGACGTGCCTAATCCTAAAACATTAAGAAAAATAAGCCAATTTATAAATGTTAATTATAACGAGATGATGTATAAAATAGGCTTAGGCATGGAAGTTAGTTCGTTAAATCCATTTATCAAAGCTTATTACGAAAAGATGAAGTTAGATGAATTAAATGAGGCTGAAATCAATGTTTTAGGTAGTATCGAAAATTCAAGAAAACTTGTTGATTCGTGCAAAGAGAATTTAAAAAAGAAAAACATATTAGAAAACGAAAAAGAACTACTGCTACATACAATAGAAGATACTCAATATCAAATCACGACTTCTGAAGAAATTGTAAATTTAATTTTAAGTTTAAAAGTAAAGGAGAGAAATAAAAATGCAAAAAAATAAAAATTTAATTAGAAATATTGGAATCGTATTATTAAATATTTTCATGATAGTAAGTTTAGTATTAGTTTTAATACTTAAAAATGATTATGGTTATAATTTGTATTGGGTTATTACTCCATTCTTAATGGTATTAGTTTTAATGGTAATCAGTAGATGGAGTGTAAGAGGATTAAATGTCGATAGAAATGAATCAATAGTTATACAACGATCTTTCGATGATACAACAGTAATATCAACGGTAATCTTTGGAATAATATATTTAACTATACAGTTTATCGACTATATAAAACATGGGTTAATAAATAATTCAATCGTTATCATAATTTTCTTTGTAGTAATGATTGCTTATGAGCTGATAACTTATCTAGCTATTTATGTTGCAAAACGAGATACTGCAAGATTATTAGAAAAAATATATAATAAGAAAAAATAACCTTTTTGCTTTTCGTAAGATTAGCAATTAGGTTATTTTTATTTAAAAAGGCGAGGTACGTTTTGTTTGCTTTAGCAAATGAAAGTAGCGATAGCCTTTTCTTTTTATGTAACGAAAGTGAAATAAAAAGGCAACTATATTACATTGTGAAACTTTGTAATATAAGTTGCTTATAGGGTTTCCAAAGGGATGAATCCCTTGGCACACATCGTTATTGGCTTGCCAATATCGTAGTGTGTTACTATAATGAAATTATAGACTATAAAACCGAGCCCAAAGAGATCACATAACTAACGGCTCGGTTTTTGCAAACTTTTAACAAATTATTTTTTTATTTAGCAAGATTCATTTTCTTATAGCAGAAATATTATCCTCATGAAATCTTATATATATTTCTTTTCTACCATCTTCTATAAAATCAGGCTTATTATTTTTTATCCCATAAATAATAGTTTCAATAGGATAGTACTGTTCTACGATATCCTGATATTCTTTTGCTTTGTCTATATCAATATTTCCATATATCTCTAATATATCTTCGCCAAATTTAGACCCAATTTCTTCTTCACTATCTTCTAGTAAATAAATAAAATCACAATATTCATCTATAATTCCAGAATCTCCAAAGTCAATTATTCCAACTAATTTATTATTTTCATCTAATAACAAATGATTACTACTGAAATCATTATGACACAAACACTTTTTATCATTAAAAACAGCAGTAGTTTTTAATCTTTCCATAAATCTTTCAATATATTGCTTTTCTATATCCGTAAGGCTATCATAAATCGTATCTTTTAATAATTGATATTCTTCTAATACATTTTGCTTATTATCTATTGTATATGACCTTATGTCAGTATAATCTAAATCGTGCATTTGTCTTAAAAATTTAGCGATATCACGTTTCAAATTTTCTTTTTCTTCTACTGACATACTTAAATAGACGACAGGATTTAAGAATTTACCTTTAATTTTTTTATAACCCAATATAGATATTTCATCGCTTATATATGAGTATTCTATATTTGGAACTTCTATATCAGTATGTAATTTTTTATTTAAAAAATCGTATATTGCTTTTTCTTTTTCATAACCTTTTTTCTTATTAACACTAAATTTCATTTTAAAAATATATTCATCATTTACTAGATATGCAACACTATCATATCCCTTTCCAACTACTTCAATACTATTTACTTTAATACCACTAAAACAATGTTCAATTCGATATTTCATTGCCTTTACATTTACAATGTTATCATCGTAACGATATTCCATTAAATAGCAATCTTCTAAATAGCAATCTTCTTTTTTTCCTTCATGTAATTCATGTTCTGGTAAATCTTCAATAATTCTAAAGCCTGCTTTTTGATAAGATTTTATTGCTCTTTGATTATTTTGATGTGGGTCTAGAATTACTGCATCAGCATTTCTTTCTTTTTTTAAAAATTCAAATATCCTTTTAATATATCTTGTGCCAATACCTTTGCTCCAATAATCAAGCTCCCCTATGAATTGATCCATGCCATAAACTATTTCATCAGTTTTTGGATAATGATAATCTTTATAAAGTTCATCATACATTTTATATATTTGTCCATAACCAATAGGCTTACCTTGATATTCTATTATCACTCTTATTACTTCATCTTCCCAAGGCTCAGTATAATCTTTTTTTATAGTTTCTAAAGTATATTTTTTATCTCTGCCACCATAAAACTCTAAAACTCTTTCGTCAGTTAGCCATTTATAAAGAATAGGAAAATCTTTTTCTGTTAAAGATCTTATTTTTAAATCATTATCTTCTATAATCATTGATTACTCCTTTCTTCAAAATTATAAACATAACATATCTCATCTTCATAATCATTTTTGCCACCTAATTTTTCATAAACATGACAAGCTCTTGGATTTCCTTTATCAGTCATAACAAACATTTCAAAATAACCATTATTACTAATATAATCTTTTATAAATGATAATAATTTAGTACCATAACCCTTGTCTTGATAATTAGGAAGTATTCCTATTGAATAAATAAAATATGCATGTTTGCCATCTGGATGAATAATATCGTAACCATAAGCAAATCCAACTATTTTATTACCTTTTTTTGCTACAAATCCAATTGTATTTTTATCATCATAAAATTTTTTGATATTTTCTAAATCAAATATCATATCATCATCTTTTAAGATTTCTTCCATTAACTCTAAATCTTTTTCTTCTAGTAGCTTATACTCCATAATTTTCACATCCTTTTATTATCAAAATACATATCTTTTGTGATTAGTAATTGTTTAGCAACATTTTCCTTACCAAATACTAACACTTTTTTCTCTAAATCGGTGTGAATAAATCCTGCCTTTTTAAAAGATTTAATAGCACCAATCCTGTTAAGTGGAATAATATCTGATAATTCGTTAATATTATTTTTTTCAAAGGCAATTTTCTCTAGTTCTAACAATGCATCATATGAATATCCTTTACCGCGATACTTATCTTGTATAACTATACCCATACTATGAACATTATTATCTAAGTAATAGTAAACTTCTCCAATCCAATTATTATACCAAACCATCATTTCCTCTTTCGTTTTAATAATAGTGCCTGTATTCTTATCATAGCCCTTTAAATCCATATCAAATCCGGCATTATAAGACATAGTTTTTGGATCTTTCATCCAATCTTGTCTATAATTTAATTCATGGATAGCAGGAACTTTTAAATATATTCTTGCCATACTTCACTTACCTTTCTTCATAAGTTCACCTATAATCTTTGCATAACTTTCGTATCTTTCTTCACTAATTGTCTTATCTCTTACACCTTTTTTTATAGAGCAATCATCTATAGATTCTTCATAGTGAAGACAATTATTGTATTTACATTTATCTTTTAATTCATTAAACTCTGGAAAATAGTCTTGAATATCATTTAAGTTAAAATTACTAATGTCTAAACTTCTAATTCCAGGAGTATCAATAATGGCAGAGTTATCATTCCATTTGTAGTATTTAGATGTAGTAGTTGTATGACAGCCCTTACCTGTTTTTTCACCAACAGATCCTACCTTTATATTATTACTTTGCATAATAGCATTTACCAAAGATGATTTGCCAACTCCACTATGCCCAACTAAAATAGATTGCTTTCCTGTTAGTATATTTCTCAATTCGCTTATTCCTATATTTAGATTGGTAGAAGTTTCAATAACAGTAATATCTAAATTTTTATAGATATTTAAGATTATTTCTTCCTTTTGAGTCTTCAGGTCACATTTATTCATCACTATTATAAATGGAATATTATTACTTTTTAATAAAATTAAATATCTGTCGATAAATTTAGGATGTAATGGTGGCTCATGTGCTGAAACTACAATAACAGCTAAATCTATATTTGTTGCCACAACTTTTGTAATCCCAAAATCATTTATTTTAGTACCATCATGTTTTTCACGACATAGCATATTCTTTCTTTGAACTATTTTTTCAATAAAAAAATCATTTTTATTTAAAATTACTTTATCTCCAGTATATATTGTTTTATTACATATAGTATTAAATGTTTTATCTAATTTCGTTCTTAATAATTCTCCCTCGTATAATACTTCTGCTTCATTATAATTTGTTTCAACAACTATTCCGTAATTATTATTTTCTTCACTAATAAACTTTTCTATATTAGTAACACTTTTCTTTTGGTTATATCTTTTTAAAATACTACTTTCATACCTATTTTTATGTGCTATTTTAATCACCTTTCCCTTTTCTTAATAATTAGAGTTCTTAAAGAATAAAAGAAAAAGAACTCACATTATAGTAAGTTCTCACAAAATAGATATAAAATTAGATATTAAAAATTAGTGTGATTAACTTACTATTAAAATTTTCTATAACATGATTACTTTTTAGCATAATTAATCACACTCCTTTCATTACAATTATATTTTATACGAATCTTCCAAAAAATTCAATATTAATTAATAAATTTCATATAAATAAGTTTCTACATACTAATTTCATAATCATCCTTTTCTTTTTCATTAGATTTTTTACTAGCTTTTAAATAATTAGGTGCTTTTACATAATCAAATAATTCATCTTCTTTAGTAGTATCTCTTGATATTTTAACAACATCAGTCATATCAAAGTCTTGATTATCAAAATAGTCTTTTATTTCGGTTGCAGTGGCTTCTTTCGTAGGTTCATTACCAATTTGTAGTAATTCCCTAAAAAAGTGTTTTATTGCCTCTAAAATGGCTTTTAAATAGTCTTTAAGATGGTTATTCTCTTTTGTTAAGTTTTGATTTCTTGTAGTAAGCGCTTTTACTTCTCGTTGTAGATTCATATTTTCCTTTTCTAATGTCTGATGGCTTT
>CAYWFZ010000065.1:0-6465 GCA_964458035.1 uncultured Muribaculaceae bacterium
ATTATTTTGCAATATTTACTTGGAATAATTCAACTTCAACTGGAGTTTCTTGACCAAATAAGTCAATAAGTACAGTAAGACGAGAATTCTCTGTATCAATTGTATCGATTTTTCCTTCCATACCTTTAAATGGACCATCAACAATAGATACTCTTGTACCAACTTTAAGTTCGGCATCAACATCAACTCTGCTCATTCCCATATTAATTAGGATTTTATCAATCTCATATGGTTGTAATGGAGTTGGTTTTGCTCCCTTACCAGATGAACCAATGAATCCAGTAACTCCTGGCGTATTACGAACAATATACCATGCTTCATCGGTCATAATCATTTCAACTAAAATATAACCTGGAAACATCTTATGTTTCTTTTCTTTCTTAGATCCATCTTTCATTGTTTCAATAACTGTTTCTTCAGGAACAATTATTCTGAATATATAATCTTCAAATCCCATTGAAACAGTTCTTTGTTCTAGTTTTTCTTTAACTTTTGACTCATGTCCCGAGTATGTATTAACAACGTACCATAACTTTTCCATTAACTAATCAAATCCTTTACTAATGCAAACAATGCATCTATTCCATAGAAGAATACTGCAAATAGCGCTACAAAAACAAGTGATGCTATTGAGTATTTAACTATCTCTTTTGTACTTGGCCATCTAACCATACTCATTTCTTTTTTTACATCTCTTAGATAAGTGTCTTTTTTACCAATTTCATTTCTTTCTTTTTTTAATTTTTTTATTTCTCTTTTTATATCTTTTTTAGAGTCTTTATCTTTAGCTGCTTTTTTATCTTTAACTAAAGCATCTATTTTATTTTCTATTTTTTTCTTCTGTGCAGCAATGTTCTCTTTTTCCTTCTTTTTTTCTTGCTTTTTCTCTTCTTTATTTACTTTTACTTTCTTTTCTTTTTTCTCTGTTTCAACTACTTTTATTTCTTCTTTAGAAGATTCTGAAACAGCATCTTGTTTTTTCTTTTTCATCAAAACACCTCTTTAATTTTTATTGTATAAAAAAAACACTTTCGTGTACATGATTAATATAGCACACAAAAATGTTATAAGCAAGAACAATTTACACTTTTTCATCAAGTATTGTTCTAATTTTATTCCTTATTCTTTGAACTGTATTATAAATAGATTTTACATCACGATTTAGTATTGCTGAAATATCATCATATGAAAAATCATTTGTTATTAGTTCGTATACTTCTTTTTCTTGTTTACTTAGTATTTCATTTATAGCTTTATTAAGATTTTCAATATTTTCATTTGCTTCTAAAGTGACTTGAGGATCTGTTAGAGATGAGCCAATACATTCTTTTAAAGGAACATAATCATCTTCGCCATATAAAGCATCAAGGGAATAAGAGTTTGCTGCAATTCTACTTTTATCGGTTTCTGATTTTCTAATGAAATTTCTTGCCTTTCTTTCAACGCATAAAGAAATAAATGTTGGTAAATTTACTCCCTTGTCTTGATTATAAGAAACTAGCGCATCAGAAAAACCAACTAACGCTTCTTGTTTAAGCTCTTTTAAATCAGCTTTTAAATAATAAGCAGCTTTTCTATACTTATTAAAAACAATATCGACAATATATTTATATTTTTCATATAATATGTCGCTTGCTTCTTCACTTCTTTCACATACTAGATTGACAAGTTCACTATCTGGATATTCATTCATATTAGTCACCTATACCATATATAAGAATTGCTGCTGCAACTGAAGCATTTAAACTATTTACTACACCCTTCATTGGAATACTGATTACTTCATCACTGTTATTCTTTATTATGTTAGATATTCCATTTCCTTCATTACCTATTATTAAAACTACTTTATCTGCATAATCTACAGATTTATAATCTTTACCATCCATATCGGCTGCATAGATAAAATATCCTTGATCTTTTAATTTATTTATAGCATTTACTAAGTTAGTAACCATGATGATATTAACATGATTTAAAGCTCCACTAGATGTTTTCATAACAGTTTCGTTAACTGCTACCCCTCTATCTTTAGGAATTATAATTGACTTAATTCCTTTAGCTTCACATGTACGAATAATGGCACCAAAATTATGTGGATCTTCTAAATGATCTAACATAAGTACTAATGAATCATTTTTTATATCGTCAAGTGTACCATAAGAATAATCATCTATTTCCATTATTATTCCTTGATTATGTGGCATCATACGATCCATTATTTTAGAGTCTGTTACTATGTATTTAAGTTTATTTTCTTTTATTTTTTGTATTATTTCTTTATCTTTAAATGTATCCGAAATTAAAACTTTTCTTACTGTTTTATAATCAAGTTCGTTGAATACATTTTTACCACATGTTCTCATATTTATTTTCCCATAGTAATATGATTTAAAATCTCATTACACCTTTCTATATTATTGTTATATAAATATCCGATTAAACACTCAAACCCTGTTGATTTTTTATAAGTTATAATATCTGTTGTCTTACTAGAATGACTTGAGGCATTTCTTCCTCGATTAACTATTACTAATTCTTCTTCTGTTAAATATCCTTCATTAATAAGACTCTCTAATATTCTTCTTTGAGACTTAGCGCTTACATAATCTAAACTTGCTTTCTGTAATTCACTAACCTTGCAAATTCCTGAGTTTATTAAGAAGGAACGGATATGTAGTTCATAAACTGCATCTCCTAAGTAAGCAACTACTAAATTATTCATTTTCTCACCAATTAAATTCTAACACATAAGTTCTTATTTTACCAAATGTTTTAAGAAAAATAGTTAGATATGTTATTTTTTTGATATAATATACAAATAAGTTTAACAAGGATGATGTCTATGAGTGAACAGTACGAATATGATCTTGATGATTTAGGATATGTAAATGATGCTTTTAATGCTTATTTAAGATATATCAAAAACTTTTCTCCTTTATCATCAGAAGAAATTTATAAACTTGGTATTAGAAATATGAATGGAGATAAGGAAGCTCGAGATAAATTAATATTACATCATCTAGCCTTTGTTGTTTATATTGCAAAACCATATTTTAGATATTATCCCAATATGGAACCATTAGATATTGTTCAATATGGTAATGAGGGCCTTATGAAAGCTGTTTCAATGTATGATCCAAACGAGGGAGCACTAACGACATATGCTGGGGACTGGATAAAGCAAAGAATTTCTCGTTATTTAGAATGTGATTATGCTGATATAACAACTCCAGTACATATTCAAGAAGCAATAAAGAAATATAATAAGATAATGAATAAGGTCGAATTTGGACTAATAGATATGCCAAGTGATATGGAGTTATGCGAGATTCTTAAAGTGTCCGAAGAAGGTTTAAACTCTGTTAAAGAGGGTTATTCAACAACAATTGTAAGTATGAATAAACCAGTTGATGAAGATGGCTCAGAATTAGAACTTTTCATAGAAGATGAAGAGGCTTCCAGACCAGAAGATATTATATCTTCTATTGATAATTTTGATGTACTAATTGCCTTAAAGAACAGATTAAGCCCTGTTCGCTATTATGTTTTATATATGCGTTATTTTGATAAAAAGGAACATACACTAGATGAACTAAGTGCGGAGTTAGGTGTAACAAGAGAACGAGTTAGACAACATGAAGAAAAAGCAAAAGAAGCTGCAAGACCAATTTTAGCAAATGAGTATGCAAGAGTTCAAAAAATAATAAGAGAAATAAAATTAAAAGAAAAAGCTAATTTTTATAAGTTAAATGAAAGGCCACTAAGTCCAAAAGATATAATTAATTATTTATATTTACGAAGATACTTTAGTGGTATTGCTAAAAATTTAATATATGACATATATATACATCCACAAAAACTTACTATAAAAGAAGCCGCAACAAAATATTCAATTACCGAAAAAGAATTTAAAATTCTTCTACAAAAAACTAAAGCTCATATAAATGAGATTCTTTTGAAAAAACATGATGATTATCTCTCTTTTGCAAACGATATGAGAAATACTTATAAAACAAAGATATTTGAAATAGACTTAGAAGATAATTATGCTAAGTATGATCCAAAGGAAATATTAAAAAAATATGGTTCTCTTACATTAGATGAAATAAAAGGATTATATGGTAGTGATTTTGATAACTTACCAAGTGATACTAAAAATTTACTTAATAAATTCTTTAGTGCACCGAATTATAAAATAGTTGATAGAGTATTTATGGAAAGAGAAGTTAATCTATCCATATTTGATTGTAAGAACAAGAGCACTAGACTTCCATCTTCTGTTTTGTATCCAACATATCTTAGATATAAAAATGAGTTTAATTTAGAGCAGCAACTTCTTTTAGAATGTTATTTTTTTAATAAAAAAGACAAAAAACTTTATGATGAGTTACCATATACTTCTTCAAGAAAGCTTTTAATGAATTATGCTATACGAAAGCTAGAAAAATATCATTTCGGCTTGCATAAAATATTTTGGTATCAAACTTTATCAAAAGAAATGTACGAAGAAGTATTAGAAAAATCGAGAGATGCAATAACTGACGAAAGAAAAAGAATACTAAATTTATTTTACGGTGTTGGTTGTGATGCGATGTCACTTCAGGATATAGTTGCAACTTATAATTTAGATTATATAAAAACCCATGATTTTTTGAAAAATACAAGAGATTATGTCTATAATTTATATTTTAATCGTACTAGCAAGAAAAGAATCGATAAAAACATCTACCGAAAATATATACTAAATAAAGCTTATGAGCTCACTGGTGAAACAAGAGAAATATTAAAAATGCATGTGCTTGATGATAAAACATATGATGAAATATCTGAAAGTACAGGGCTTACGAAGTATAGAATCTCAAACATCATCACTGAGGGAATAAGAAAGTTGGATTTTTATAGATTTGGTATTATTAGGGCAACAATAATTGATGAAGGTAGATTAGATGATTTTTTTAAAAAATATAAGATAGATTTTTATGAATTAGAAAAAGAAATTATTAAACTTCGCTTTGTTGAGCATTTAACTGTTGATGATATTTATAAGACTCTAAATAGTAATATTGAAGATAAACCTACTAAAATAAAAATAAAAAAAGTTACTAAAGATTTTATAAATAAAACTAATTCAAGATTCACTAATGCTTTCAATTCTTATTTAGTTGAGGAAGTTACACTAACAAATGAGATGCTTTTAGAACTCACAAATAAAAGACCTTTAGAATCCGTGATTACAGAAATTGAAAAACGTGTAATAAGTTTTTCTTTTGGACTAAAAAATTATACAAATCCATCAGGAAAAAAATTCACTAAAGAAAGAATTTTAGAAATAATGGGGATTTCAAATGATCAATATCATCATTTCAAACATGAAGGAATAAAGAAATTAAAAATGCATGTGGCAGGTTTACTATATCCATCTGATGTTTATATGCCATTAGATAAATTAGAGATTATGGTGAGAGATAAACATATACCGATAAGTGATAAGGAAAGAATGATAATTAATAATATTGCCGGGTTAAATGGATGCCCACATAAAAGTTATAAAGAAGTTGCAGAAATCACTGGAGATACTGAAGGAAGTATTAGAAGAAGATATCAAAGAGCTATTGTTAGTATATTAAAATATGAAAATGGTGAACTAGATGCTAGATTAGATTATGGACTTGATATCGCACCTAATCTAAAATACTTTAGTAAACTTGATCAAAAATATATTATTGAGTATTTTGGACATGGTCTAACTTATGAGGCTATGTCAAAAAAATATAAATTGTCTAGGGATAAAATATCAGCTATATTTGATGCAATATTTGCTAGGATTCAAGATATACTTGAAAATCCTAAAGCTAAGAGATTTGACTATGATTATGCTGATACTGTAATTGATAATCCAGATTTGCCATTCTTTGGAAACCGTGAAATTGTAAAAAGTATATATATGATGGCTTTTGATAATGAAACAATGGAGAAAACCCCAATGACAGAAATAGTTAAAAGACTTAACTTAGAAATTGATGCTAGAGTTGCAAATAAACTATTATTTGATTTCATGATAAGCATTGCTAAATTTAAAATGGGAATAAAAAGAAACTCTATTTTTACTCACGAGCAAATTAAAGGTTATTATGATAGAAATGTTGATAAGTTAAATAAAGCCAAGAAGCAAACATATGATATATACTTTAGGAATTACGCAGCCGATGGTAGTAGAATAGCAACATATGTTAATGATACGATTATATATGATTTATTAAAGGATTCAAGAGATGATTGTTTTAAAGTTTATACTGCTACCAGGGATGAAGTTTTAAAAATACTCAGAAATAAAGATTACAAGATAAACAAAAGAGTCAGACAATCACTAATGCAAATATTTAATATACCGGATAGATTATTATTAAATGGTCAAGAAATTAATCATGTTATTCGTATGCTGCATTTATTAGATATTAATCT
>CAYWFZ010000066.1:0-5908 GCA_964458035.1 uncultured Muribaculaceae bacterium
ATAATGCCAAAGAATTCTACATTCGAACGACCTAGCTCAGTATCACAAGTAGAAATCGAATTGGGTACTGACCCAATAAAACTAGCAAGCGCTAATACTCCACAAAACTTAAGAAGTATGGAATACTTTAAAAAGGGATATGAACCTACTGAAGTATCAGATAGATTTGATAAACTTGAAGCCCCTAAAAACTTACGTTATACATCAACTGCTTCATCTGTTACATTAACTTGGGATGCTGCACCTACTCCATTACAAGCAAATCATGAAGCATTAAGAGAATACTTCAATAATAATGTCTATAAAAGATGGGCTGATAAATACTATCAAGAAAGAATTAATTATAACAATGCAACATTCGGAAGCTTTGGATATCAAGTTTATATGGTTACTCCATATGGAACGACTGATTTAGGATTTACAACAAATACATCATTTACTGCTAACACAACAATCGACAGTAATACAAGCTTTGTCGTAAAATCATCATATCAGTACTTTAAATCAAATCAATCCGATGGAATAACAGTTAAACCTGCTGCTAATACATCAACGGATAATAATCAAGGTGGTAACAACAACAATAACAACAATCAAGCATCATTCTCAATTCAATTTAATCATTCGTGTGTAACAGTAGATATGTATAACAACTTAGGTCCATCACTTAATGATAAAATTAGAGTTGTATCAAATGGACAAAATGTAACAAGTAAAGCTAACATATCAGCCGAATGTTATGACACTTCATCATCAAATAAAGTTGATTGTAATAAACTAGTTAATGGAAATGAATATTCAATTGATATACTAGTTGTATATGGTGGCACAAAACGTAATAAAACTATAAAAATTAGTAAAACATGCGATTAAAACAGGATAATCTCCTGTTTTTTTCTTATTTTTAAAGAAATTGATCAATTAAAGGGCTAAAATTTTGACAAATCTAATAAAATGTATTAGAATACACAGCAATCAAAGGGGAAATGTATATGAAAAACACTGATAAGGAAAATTTTATAATAGAAGTTAAAACAAAATGGCAAAAAGATAATAACAACTACACTAGAAAAGTTATTGAGTACACATGTCCTTGTATGTTTGATGAAACAGATGAAGCCATCTATACTAAATTTTTAAGTCCAACTAAAGTCTATGAAGAAAACGCATGTGAAATAGCAAACAATGAAATAGAAGTTAAAGCTATCACTAAAGATTCTAAAGAAGAAATAGTTGAACCTAGTAATTTAGTTAAAACATTGTTAAAATTTACCGAATATCAATGGCTTAAGGGAGAATAATTACTCTCTTTTTTTATGCTTTTTAAAAACTTTAGTTGATATTAATTTTATAATATTGTATAATTATTATGGAATAAAATAGATAAGGGTTGATTTGTATGAAGAATGAACAAGCAAATATGGATAATACTGAAGTATTAGATAATACAGCTACCACTCCAGTTGAAACAGAATATGTTGACGAATTTGGTAACCCTATTGATCCATCCTTGATCGATGAATTTGGAAATTATATCGGAACTCAAGAAACAGAGTATGTTGACGAATTTGGTAACCCTATCGATCCATCTTTAATTGATGAATTTGGAAACTACATTGGAGACCAAACAACAGATGGAAACACATTAAATCTAGATACAAATCAATCAAATATCAAAGAATCTTTAAATGAAGTATCTGCAACAACTGTAGAATCTTCATCAGCTCATCAAATGGATGATAAAGAAATGATGCAAGGAATGGTAACATTTGACTACAACAATGTTCCAATCACAGACATAGTAAACTCAATTATCTTAGATGCTATCAATAAAGGTGCATCAGACATTCACTTTGATCCTTTTGATGACGGTATAAAAATACGTATAAGAATAGACGGACAATTAAATGACTACTCTATCGTTCCTCTATTCGTAAAAAAGAACATGATTACACGTGTAAAAATTATATCAGGTATGAATATTACTGAATCACGTGTTCCTCAAGATGGTGCCATAAGAACTGAACTTGCTAACAAAACTATCGACCTTCGTGTATCTTGCTTACCAACAAACATGGGAGAAAAAATAGTTGTACGTATCATGGACTACTCTATGAGTGCAGCAGGTGTCGAAGCACTAGATTTTAATGAAAAGAACTTAGACAAAGTAAAAAAGATGCTATCATTACCTAATGGTATTATCTTAGTAACAGGTGCTACTGGATCAGGTAAATCAACTACTGTATATTCAATGCTTCAAAGATTGAATGTTGAAGGTACTAACCTAATAACAGTTGAAGACCCAATAGAAATGAATATTGGTGGAGTTAACCAAGTTCAAGCTGTATCAGAAATAGGCTTAACATTCGCAACTGTCTTACGTTCAATCTTGCGTCAAGACCCTGATGTAATCATGATTGGAGAAATTCGTGATGATGAAACTGCAAGAATTGCCGTAAGAGCAAGTATTACTGGTCACTTAGTACTATCAACAATACATACAAATAACTCTCTAAACACAATTGAGCGTTTAACTGATATGTCTGTAGAAAGATACCTATTAGGTACTGCACTATCAGGAATAGTATCACAAAAACTAGCAAGAAGATTATGTGATAAATGTAAAAGATTAAGAAAAACTAATGACTATGAAAAAGAAATATTAAAAAAGGTATTAGATAAAGATGTCGATGAAATATATGAACCAGTTGGATGTCCTCACTGTGCAAGAGGTTATCGTGGACGTATCGCTATACAAGAGGTTCTACTTTTAAATCAAACTATAAAAGATGCTATAACTAAGGGCGTTGATAAGAAAATACTAAGAAATCTTGTATATGGTGCTAATGGAACAGAAACAATGCTTGAAGACGGATTAGAAAAAGTATTACAAGGAAAAACATCTTTTGACGAGATAATTAAGTTAATTGACCTAGAAGATGATTTAGGCACTGGATCACAACTTGGACTTGAAGATCAAATCGAAGCATCTAAAATGGATCAAGTTAGCGCATCATCTATTAATCTAGGAAATAATCCAATAAACATTAATATTACACCAGAATTACTAAGTAGTCTAAGTGGATTAAATAACTTACAAAATCTTACTCCACAATTAAAGAATAATGAAAAGACTGACAAAGATGATGAAGAAGTTATAATAAAAGATGAAACAGTCGAAGAATTAAAAACTGAAACAAATGAAGAAGATATTCCGGTATTCCCAGAAGTATCCATTCCTACTCCATCAAACGACGAAGAAATAGATGCTTTAGATGACTACGACTTTGATGTTCTACCGGATGAAGAAATAACAGTAACTGAGGAAAAGCCTGTAGAACAACCTGAAAATGAAGAAATAAGTATTATTGACGAACCTGAAATTTTAGAAGATACACAAGAAGATATAGTAGAACCAAAACAAGGAATAGAATACATTGAAAAACTTCCTCCAATTGAAGATATCTTATACAAATTCCAAAACAATCTAAATCAAATTGGAAAAAGAAAGTTCATTTTAAAAACTAAAGAACTAGTAAGTGACTTAGATCAATATGATGTCCACAGTGATGAAGTAATTAAAGTAGTTAAAAATTATGTTGATGGCATAAAGAATTCTAATAGATTAAAATTAAATGATAAAAAAGATTTAATTAATCTATTCAATCGTACTTTTGGCATAAATGAACAAATAGATGAAATTGATGAGTTAACAGAAGAATCTCTTGAAACAATAGATAAGATTGAAAATTCAGTTAATAATATCGATTTATCAGAACAAGAAATAGATTCAATACTCGAAGACAAAACAGATGATTTAACACTACTAGATTTAAATGATACGATAGATCAAGCACAATTAGCTATGCTTAATGATAACTTAAGTATTATTGATGAAAAGCCAGAAAAAGATAATAAACCAGAAAAAAAGAAAAACACAACAAAAGAGAAATCAAAAGATAAGACTAAAGCAGACGAAGCAAAAGATATAGAAGATATACCGGAGTTATCAATAGACGATGATGACACAGACTTTTCTGCAATAGATGATTCAATAATAAATTCTATGCTTGATAGTTTAGATGATATAAAAGAGGATAATGAATAATATCCTCTTTTTATATTTATATATATCAAATAAAAAAAGCACATACAGTGCTTTTTTTTATCCATTAATTTGTTTAGCTACTTCTTCAGCGAAGTTTTCACTTCTCTTTTCCATACCTTCGCCAACTTCATAACGAATCATTGATAAAACAGTTCCGCCATTATTCTTAACGTATGTTTCTACATCAATATCGTCATTCTTAACAAATGCTTGATGGATTAAACAATTTTCTTTATAGAATTTTTGAATACGTCCATTAACCATCTTTTCAGCGATATCAGCAGGTTTTCCTTCATTAATAGCTTGTTCCTTTAAGACATTCTTTTCTTTTTCAATTACATCCTCAGGAACATCTTCACGCTTTAAGTATTCAGGTCTCATAGCTGCTGCTTGCATTGCTACATCTTTTGCAACTTCAACACTCGCACCATTAACAACTACTAAAACAGCAATCTTTCCACCCATGTGTAAATAACCACCAAAGTTATCTTCATCGCTCTTAGTGACTAATTCTGCACGTCTTAAAGATAATTTCTCTCCAATCTTAGCAGTTTTAGCAACAATAAACTCTTCAACAGTTTGTCCATCTACATCAAGTTTATTGATTTCTTCCATAGTTTTAGCATCACTCTTAAGTATAGCGTTTCCTATAGCATCAATCATACTAACAAACTCTTCGTTTTTTGTAACAAAGTCTGTTTCACAGTTAACTTCTAATATAACAGCTTTATTACCTTCTGTATAGATATTAGCTAAACCTTCTGCAGCTATTCTATCAGCCTTTTTAGCAGCCTTAGCAATACCTTTTTCTCTTAACCAGTCAATTGCAGCAGACATGTCACCATTGCATTCAGTTAATGCCTTTTTGCAGTCCATCATACCTGCACCAGTTTGACTTCTTAATTCATTTACATCCTTTGCACTTATCATATGTTTACTCACCCTTTCTTAGCTTAAAGCTACAATTAATTCATCTTTTTTCATTGTTGAGTAACCTTTTACCCCTGCTTCTTTAGCCATTGCTCTTAAATCAGCAACAGTCTTATTTGATAAGTCATTTTCTGAAGCAGCTTCAGTATCTTTTGTATTGTCCTCTAAAGCTTCTTCTTTAGTAACTATTTCATCATTTTTAGTTTCTTTAGTTGGTTTAAATTCTCTCTTTGGTTTTTCTTCTTCAGTAACATAATCTACTACTTCTAAGCCTTTAGCCTCACAAATAGCGTTAGTTAAAACACCTAAAACAACTTTTACAGATCTAACTGCATCATCATTACCAGGGATAACATAATCAACATCATCTGGATCACAGTTAGTATCAACTAAACCAAATACTGGAATATTTAATTTTCTTGCTTCTCTTATAGCATTAATTTCCTTCTTAGGATCTACAATTATTAATGCATTTGGAAGTTTTTCCATTGCTCTAACACCGCATAATACTTTATTAAGTTTTTCAT
Source organism: uncultured Muribaculaceae bacterium (assembly GCA_964458035.1). GTDB lineage: Bacteria > Bacillota_I > Bacilli_A > RF39 > UBA660 > CAG-582. Next base: position 5,566 of record CAYWFZ010000066.1, read on the forward strand.
ATTCTTTCTTAAGACCAATAACTTCCTTCTTAGGTAAAACCTCAAACATACCATTCTTTTCCATGTTTTCAATTTCATCTAAACGTTTAATTCTCTTTCTAATAGTTCTGAAGTTTGTAAGTGTTCCACCTAACCATCTTTCAGTTACATAGAAAGATTCACTTCTAGTAGCTTCTTCAATTGAAGCTTCAACAGCTTGTTTCTTAGTACCTACGAAAAGAAATGATCCACCATTTTCAGCAATTCTTTTTATTTCTTCATAAGCTTTCTCAATACAAGCTACAGTTTTTTCAAGATCGATTATATAAATATCATCTCTTGAAGTAAAGATGTATTCCTTCAT
>CAYWFZ010000067.1:0-5898 GCA_964458035.1 uncultured Muribaculaceae bacterium
CTTATATTTTACTTACAATATTCATCAACACTTAAAGTATCATACTTTTGATTTTTTATAACTCTAAATCTCTCGTTATCCTTATTTACATTACATCTTACTACATCGTAAAATGGTGTATCATAATAAATAACATTTTCACCAGATACTTTTATTATAGAATATCTTGGAGCTTGTTTAATGTTTACAACTCCAATGTAATCAACTATAAATAATATAGCAAAAGAAATAAATGTATAACCTACGCTTAATAATATTCTTTTTAATATACTTGGTTTACCAATTAAGACATTTACTCCTACTAAAGAAATAAATACACCAAATATTGAATATATTCCGCCCCAACTACTTTCACTTGGAAATATCGCAATTGCAGTAAATGATATAAGAATACCTAAAGATGTAAAAATAAATGCTAGGAAGTTTTTTTGCTTCTCCATTTTTCTACTTGTATAGTCAATTGTATTAACAATATTTTCTTCTAGTCTTTCTTGATATTCGTCTTTCTTTATTTTTTCTCCACTAAGTAAATCATTTATAGTTATATCTAGTATAACACATAAGGGTTTAAATAGGGATAAATCTGGCATATTTTTACCATTTTCCCAGTTTGAGATAGCTCGGTCTGTTACACCTAACTTTTCAGCTAAATCCTGTTGAGTCATTTTTTTATTTTTTCTACACTTCGCAATAAATTTACCAATTCTTTCCTGATCCATAAATATCCTCCTTTCACACCCTTAATATACAGTGTATAAGTGAGTTTTAACACGAAGTATCACTTGAGTTTAAACATTTTTATTTTAAAGAACACATTTTAAAATTACTTTTTAATTCTTTTTTTATCTCTTCATTATTGAGTTTATTAACTTTATCTAATGGTTTATTTGTATAATAAACTATTACATTATCATATACATCACTCTCTTCTTCTAGTTCTAAAAATGAAGAAGAAGCCACTTTTTCTCCAGCCAATAAATTTGACAAACTATGTCGATAATCTCTACTACTTTGAAGCTTATTATAAAGATTTATTGTACTATGAAAAATATATATTTTATTGTTATCTATTTCTCTTTCGACATAATTAGTATTTAAAACACTAACACCTGTAATTGAATAATTCAATTTATTATTAGAAAAGTCACACTTCATCATATTTGCATCAAAAGATACATCTATTTCATAGTAATTATAAACTAATATAAATAGTATAAAAACAATAAGTAATAAAAACAGACTAAATAAGCCAATTATAAGTTTTCTATTCATTTTCCTTTTTGTCTTTAAATTCAAATCAATCATGTTTTCTTCAAATTTTTTTTGATATTCGTCTTTCTTTATTTTTTCTCCACTCATTAATTCATTAATAGAAATATCCAATTCATTACACAAAGGTTTAAACAGAGATAAGTCTGGCATATTTAAACCTCTTTCCCATTTACTAACAGCGTTAACACTTACTCCTAATTTTTCTGCAAGTTCGCCCTGTGTAAGTTTTCTTTCTTTTCGACACTCTGCTATAAAAGCACCAATTTTTTCTTGATTCATAAAATTCTCTCCTTTAACAGCTATAATTATACTTTAAAGGAATATATTATTACACACACCTAAAGTTTAATTTAGAAAATTACTTTGTATTTTCTTCTATCTTCTTTTTACTATTTCTATATAAAGCAAATGTCATAAAGAATACTAATGCATGAGGCACAATTAACTTTATTGGACTACCATTTACAATAAACTTAACTGGACTTTTATCTCCGATAACTGTACACATAACCCCAGCAATAAAAATAAATGCAGATATTATAGAGAACACAAAAAAGATATTTTTCTTAACCTTTTCTTTTTTTAAATCAAACATATTACACTCATCCTTTAACTATAAATCAATTCTATACTTACTAATTAATTTGTCTATTTTATTTTTATCTATTGTTATTATAAAGTGTTCCGAATCATACCTAGAGTCTCTTTTTACATTCTTTAAAAAATCATCATATGAAATGAAACCTTGTACTTCATCACCAACAACTAAACCAATTTGCCATTCTGACACGTCAATATTATTTTCATTTATTAATAATTTTGGTTTATCGGGTAAAACGGATGCTACACCTTCAGTTAAAGCAAAAACTCCAAAATATGAAGAATCATTATTCTGATATATTTTAGGTGCAGCATAATAGACATCCATAGTTTGAAGACTGTTCATAAGTATTCCAAACTTAACTGTGCTTCCTTTAATGTTTTTCATTTCAGTACTTCCAAGTGCGACAGGATTCATAGCACCAAAGATATACAAATTTTCAGATGAACCATTATTAATGTTTTCTTCCATTTTCTTTAAAGCAGACGCGCTCGTCTTAATATCTTCTTCAATACAATTATCTATGTCGTCTAAACAAACCGCTTCTTCATCTCTTGTAAATACTTTTGTATTCATCTTATTACATACTTGCTTTATAACATCATAGAAAAAATAAATATCTGCATCACTTGTAGGAAGAGGCTGTCTTAAACTGACTTCTCCTTTTTTAAAAGATACTTCACACCCACGACATACATTTTTTCTATTAAATATTACTGTATATTCTCCAGACACTCCATATTCTAAGCGAAAAGACTCATCCATAACTCCAAAACGCATATCATCATTTAAAATATCATTTATATTTAAATTTTTCTTAAATAAACCCTTACTTTTAACTGTTACATCTACTGCCAAAGCAGTCATCTCCTTTATACGATTATTTAATTAAATTCATTTGTTCTTTTAATAAATTAATTCTATCATTAATATTTTTTTCAAATTCCTCATCACTATACTTTGGATCACGAGTACTCTTCCAAATATCACAAGGAACTTTATCACATTCTAAACAACTCTTATAGCCATTTTTAGTAACACAACAGTTATATATTGGGCATTCCTTACCATTTGTATGAAAAACTATTCCCTTGCAAACGTTGCACCCCTTACACATTTTAGCATCAAAGCAATAACACTTTTTACAATCTGATCCACATACACTTACATTTTCATTCATTATACTTCAACTCCATCTCCATTATATCAAAAAAAGAACAAACTATAAAATCAGTTTGTCCCAATAACTTACTTATATAATCTAATAACTTGATATTCAAAGTGATCATCACTTTCAACTATTCCAACAGAAATACCTTTTCCATTATTAGCAGTTTGCTTGGAATTCATTTTTTCCTTAGCATCTTTTAATAATTCATCTATTTCTGATTCAGTTAATTCTACTTTATTAGCTTTAATTAAAAGTCTTGCATACTTTTGTGCTTCTTCTTCATTATACTTTTCTTTATGAAAATAAAGAGCACTCATATCAGTAATATCTTTTTCTATATCATTTGAAAAATCGACTGGCTTTAAATAATAAGATATATCATCAGTTAATGCATACCAATATAAATCATTATCAACAACCATTGAATCATCCGTTGCAGGTGTATTTAAATTACTTTCCATTATCTCAGTATTAAATCTAGCAACAGTTAGTTTTATATTCTCCTTTTCAACATAGCCATATTTTTCTTGAGTCTCTTGTAAATCCTTTTTAGCTTGATCCACTTTATTTTCTCCACACCCCGTAAGACCAAGTGTAATAATAGAACATAATAAAATAGTTAAAATAGTTTTTTTCATAAAACTCCTCCACATATTTTGATAACAAAATTATAACATGTTTGATATTAATCTTCTACCACTTTTTTATTTCTTAAATGAACAATTATTATCTTTCCACAAGTTATAAAATTCTTCTGCAGTTTCCCATTTGAGATTATACTTTTCATATAGATGACAATCTGTTATATCTTCAATTGCTAAAGCAGATAAATAAGCATTAATGCCAGAGATTTTATTATCTTTATACATACTTACTAATACAGGTACTGCACTCTTACCTAAATCAACAATATTTTCGTAATATTCATTATTTGTATAATCATAAGGATTAGATGATAATGCGTCAACTACCTCTGATATTCTATCAAGATTTGTTAAAACTTCTTTTTCAATTTGTTCTTCATTTGTATAATTAAAGTCTGCTTTTTCTTTACTAACACAACCAGTAAGGGCTAAACATATAATTGTAAATAATATTATCTTTTTCATTTTATCATCCTTCCTAAAATAGTAATACATAAATTATAGCAAAAAAGACTATTAAAAAAATAGCCTTTTCACATTAAAATATTATAAAATTAATTGTATTTAAAATAGTTGCAATTATAAATAAAACTCCACTAACTAAATTTGCTTTAGATTTATCAATTCTCCATCTACTAAAAAAAGTAATTCCATTATATGCACATATTAAACTAACTAAACCTGATGGAGATATATCTTTATATGTAGAAATAAGTACAAGTACAATAAAGAATAAAGCCATACCTATAACGCCTTTTTTCATCGTGCGTAGTTCAATTAACTCAGTAATATTAATAATATTTTCTTCACTTTTGTTTTTTATATCCTTATCATTAATCTTCTCACCTGCAAGTATTTCATTTATAGATACATCAAGTATTTCACTTAATGGTTTAAGTAAGGACATATCCATTAGACATAATCCTCTCTCCCATTTACTTACAGCATTTTTACTAATTCCCAATTGCTCTGCAAGGCACTCTTGAGTTAGATTATTTTTCTTTCTTGTCTCTGCAATAAATTTTCCAATTCGCTCTTGATTCATAATTATCCCTCATTTCAAGAATAATAATATAAAATACTAGTTAAATTTTACACATACCATTGGTTCACTTTATCAATTATATCTTCTTAAAAAGAATAAACTTTTCTTTTATAGATATTTTTATTACCTCATATCCATAATCATTAGCTTCTCTTTTATATTTCAAAAAAGAATGATCGATATCAAACCCTAAAATATTTTTAATTTCTTCAAAAGATAGCTTATAATTATCTTTATTATTTTCTTTTAAGTATTCCCATAAAGTAACATATTTACTCATTATTAATCTCACTTCCAAATTATATTTCAAATCACTATTTATTAGTTATTTTATAAATAATTGTACCTATCAATAAGCCAATGACAGAATCTACTAAATACCAAACAGCATGAATTAAAGCCGAATCATTATAGTAAATAAATACTGAGGGTATAAATAATAATGATATAACTATTGGATAAAAGCATTTACATTTTTCATTTGATACACTAGCAATTATAATTGAAAGTATAAAAGTTACTATCAAAATTAATAATACCATTCCCATTGCATCTGTTGGTCCAGCAAATAAAGGAAAAATGTAAAACATAAACAACTGAATTAACAATATTATTATTTCCTTCAAATATTTTTTCATATTATCATCCTCTCATTAAATTTAGTTATTTCCTATCAAAGTTTAAAAATGCAATTATAACTGCAATGCCAAAATTTACACTCATTAAAATATATGTTAAATAAAGTATATCACTTCTATTCCAATTATCACCATAAATTGAATTAAAAATCATATTTAAAACAAATAAAGTAATTGCGAATAATAAAAGTAATTTCTGAATATTTTTTAAAATTTTTTTTCTTTTTTCTATTTGTCTTGTAAGAGCAATCAGGTTTTCTTCAGCATTATTTACGTATTTATCATTGCTTACTTTTTCACCACTCAACAATTCATTAACACTAATTTTTAATATATTGCATAAATCCAACATAATTGAAGCATCTGGCAAGTTTTTTCCACACTCCCATTTACTTACTGCTTTATATGTTATATTTAATTTTACAGCCAACTCTTCCTGTGTTAGATTTTGCTCTTTTCTACATTTAGCAATAAATTTACCAATTCGTTCTTGATTCATAATTATCCCTTCTTTCAAGAATAATATA
>CAYWFZ010000068.1:0-5765 GCA_964458035.1 uncultured Muribaculaceae bacterium
TAAGATTAAATGAAGAAATGCTAGAATTAGGTAAATATATTAAAGAAAAAACTTTATGTAGTTTAATAAGTGCCTATCAAACTATGTTACCAACAAGTCTAAAGGTATCTAATTCTAAAGAAGATTATAAAAGATATGAAACACGTATAAGTATAGATGCTACTGATGATGTAATAGATAATTTTATTAACGCTAATTTAAAGAAGAAAAAGAAACAAGTTGAGTTACTCGAAATTATCAGAGAAAATCCTCAAATAAAAAAAGATGTTAACGGTTCAAGCTTGAAGAGTCTACTTGAACTTGGGCTTGTAAAAGAGGAAAAAGTGGCAGTTTACCGAATAAACAATAATGGTGAATTGGATGATGCGTATCGTTTAAACGATGAACAACAAGCTGTGTTCGATGCAATAATGTCTAATTCTAATACCGCATCAACAACCTTAATTCATGGTATAACAGGATCTGGAAAAACAGAAGTATATATGCATTTGATAAGTGAGGTAATAAAATCTGGAAAATCAGCAATAATGTTAGTTCCAGAGATATCTTTAACAACACAAATAGTCGAAAGATTTTATCGTCGATTTGGTGATGATGTTGCGATATTTCATTCTAGTTTATCTGATGGGGAAAAGTATGATGAATATATAAAAATTATGAATGGAGAAGTGCATGTTGTAGTTGGCACTCGTTCAGCTGTATTTACACCTGTTAAGAATTTAGGAATAATAATTATAGATGAAGAGCATTCACCAAACTACAAGCAAGATAATAACCCTAGATATCATGCACTTGATATGGCTAAATGGAGAAGTAACTATAATAAATGTCCTTTAGTTTTGGGAAGTGCAACGCCATCTTTTGAAACTATGGCACGAGCTAAGAAAGGGGTATATAATTATCTTTCTTTGAACAAGAGAGTTGGTTCATCAATACTTCCGGATATAAAAATAGTTGATATGTCTTTAGAAGCAAAGAAACGTAATTTGATACTAAGCGAAGAATTACAACTTTCTATTATGAAGTGCTTAGAAAATAGAGAACAAGTAATGTTACTTATTAATAGAAGAGGCTATTCAACTATTATGTCTTGTCTTAGCTGTGGTTTTACTTACAAATGTCCCCATTGTGATATTACTCTAACATATCATAAATCAAAAAATCATTTGAGATGTCATTATTGTGGTTATACTGTAATAAAAAGTGAATTCTGTCCTAATTGTCATGAAAAAGCAATAGATGACTATGGACTTGGGACAGAGAAGGTTGAAGAATATGTAAAAACACTTTATCCTTCTTATAATGTTGTAAGAATGGACACTGATACAACTTCGAAAAAGGGAAGCCACTCAAGAATTATAAAGGCAATTGAAAATCATGAGTATGATATTATAATTGGAACTCAAATGATTGCAAAAGGACTTGATTTTCCTAATGTAACATTAGTCGGTGTTATTAATGCCGATGAATCTTTAAATATTCCCGATTTTAGAAGTAGTGAGAATACTTTTAATTTGCTTACTCAAGTTTCGGGGCGTGCAGGAAGAGGAAATTTAAAGGGAAGTGTTATAATTCAAACATATAATCCGGATAACAAAACACTAAAGTATGTAAAAAATGCTGATTATTTAGGCAATTATAATTATGAAATGAGCATTAGACATAAATTAACATATCCGCCTTATTGCTATCTAATAATGATACGTATTAGTAGCAAAGATTATGATTTACTTAGTAGTGAGGCTAACAAGGTTGTTACTTATTTAAGAAGAAATTTGAGTGAAAATAGTAAGATTTTAGGTCCAACAACAGCTAATCCATTTAAAGTTAATAATATTTATCGCTTTCAAATTATTATTAAATATAAATTTGATAACGCTATAAATGATGCTTTAAGGTTTATTGATGAGAATTATGCTTTAAATAAAGATATTTTTATTGATATTGATGTTGATCCTTTAAGAATATAGGTGTTTTTCCTTTAAAATTTGCAAAATTTATGAACTCGTAGTATAATAAGCCTCACTTAAAGGGGAAGAATGTTTATGAAAAAGGATGTTTGTAGTTTATATGAGCATGGTGTTTATTATAATATTTATGAAATAGATGGTTATTATGTAAGAGAAAATATAAACACAGGTGATGCAGAATATATTTCTTATGATGAATACAATCTTTATAGACTTGCAAGTTTTTTGAATGACCAAATATTGGCCAAAAAAGGTATTATTAACGATTATTATACAGAAGAAAATGCTGAAGATACAGATGCTTTAGAAGAAGAAATACATAGAGAAGATAATGATTTAGCTAGTACTAATGCACTTGATTCTGCTAATTTAGAAGATGCAGAAGAACTTGATCTTATTAATGCTGTTAAATCAAGTGTGGATGAATCTACTGATTCTAGTATTGATGATGATGAAAGAACTTTAAGAGAACTAGAAGCTATAATTGAAGAAAGAATACATAAAAGTGCAGAAAATGGTGGTACAAGAACTCCAGAAGTAATTGAAGAAGATCAAACTATTCTTCCTAATCAAGATGATTTTGATGAGTTTGAATTCTTGGGATTATCAGGTGAATATGACTTTGATGAAGAAGAAATTTTTGATAAAGATGGAGAATTTATATTCTCAGAAAATACATCTAATAAGAAAAAGGGTCTATTCCATAAAGTAAAAAAGACTCGTAAGCCAAGAGTAAAACGCGAGAAAGTAAAAAAAGAAAAATTGCCAAAAGAAAAGAAAGAAAAAGCGCCTAAGGAAAAGAAAGAGAGTTTTTTTCATAAAGTAATAAAGACTCGCAAACCTAAGGTAAAACGTGAGAAAGTAAAAAAAGAAAAATTACCAAAAGAAAAGAAAGAAAAAGTACCTAAAGAGAAGAAAGAAAATATTTTTCATAAAGTAATAAAGACTCGTAAGCCAAAGGTAAAACGAGAAAAGGCAAAACGCGAAAAACAACCAAAGGAACATAAAGTAAAAAGCGCTCGTACATACTCAAGTAAGAGTGATAAGGTATGTAGAAGACTTACTATATTTGCTGCTGTTGCTCTAGGATTAGCATTAGCAACAAGTGTTGGGTATAAAGCTTATAAAAACTATAAAGCAAATAGCCCTATAACATTTGAATTCAATGAAGAAGAAAATAGAATGGATACTATAAAGAAAGCATTTGCGGATATTATGGAATCTAATAAAACGATTGATGAAAGTGTAAAAAGACAACTTAATTCATATTTAGATACTTTATATTCGTATGAATTATCCGATGAGTTTTATGGTTTAATATTAAATAATTTAAATAAGATGGATTTTACTGATGTATCAAGTATAGGAGTATCAGACCTAGATACTTTACTTGAAGGTAATAAAAACTCTATTGTGATCGCGTATGAATTATATAACTATAAAAATGATATTTCATATTTAAATATAACTAAGTATCAATGGATTGCTGATGTATTATCATTCAGTGATGAGGCAACAAATTTATTCCTTGAAGGAAAAGATATAAATGATATATTAAAAGCAGCATTTGGAATAGATGAGACAATTAATGTTGAATCTACAACAATAGCCGATGGTGAGTGCAATAATATTAAAGCTTTCATTGAAAAATTAAAGAGTACTGGTTTTGCAAGTATAAATCCTTGTGAATTTGAAAATAATATCTTTAATTCATATATAAAGGTATATGATGGTAATACAAAATGTTATTTATATTTTGATAAAACTACAAGAAAAGGTATATCTACACTTGTTTATAGGCAAAATTTAAGTGTAATGTTAGATAGTCGTGTAGATGAGTTAGACTATTCTAATGTTAAAGATAGAGAATTACTTTATTTCTATGCTAATGCACTATTAGATTCAAATAATATGGAATCAACTGACATGACAGATTTAATAATGAATGGTGTAAATTCAAGCTATAGTGTATTTGATATATTTGATTTAATGCGCTATATGAGTGGCTCTGAAGTAAATCATATAAAGGCAGCCTATCTATATGGTTTAATAACATATGGAGAAGATGCTTTACCTTTATTGCAAGAAATTAATATGTGTTTAAAAATGGATGTAGAAGATGGTTTAATTGCTCAAGAAACATATGATGCTTTCTTACATCATTTAAATTTAGGAATAGATGCTTATGCACCACATATGAAAGATGTATTTAATGAAGCCAGCGAGAAGAATGAACATATGAATGGATATGAATTAAAATTATTTGGAGGATATGACATATAATACTCGACAAACTAAAATAAAAGTACTATAATGGATTTATAGAAGTGATGACGGGCTTGGAAACCTCGAGCTATATAGTTGAACTAATGAGAACAAAGTATGGTGGAACAGCGGAGTTTATATTCGCCCATACACTTTGTTCTTTTTTTGTTCTAGGAAGGTAAGTTTATGAAAGTATATGTTGCATGTTCAGGGGAAGATGATATAGGTGTTAAATATCGCAATTTAGCAAGTGATGTAGCAACTAGTTTAGTTAGATTAAATCACAAGCTTGTTTTTTCCGGGTGTGATACGGGTGCCAGTGGTAAGTGTTATATGACTTATCGCTATGAATCTGGGAAAATTAAAGCTATTATGGATGTCCATGATACAGGATATTTAGATAATATTGAAGTGGATGCCTATGAAGTTATGCCTTCTAGTTTTGAAGCAAATAAGATGGTTTATCAAGCATCGGACGTAATACTTATACTTCCGGGTGGTCTTGAAACCATAAATTTGTTCTTTAGCTTATTAGAAGAAGCAAAGAAAAGACATGAAAAAAAGCCTATTATATTATTTAATTATGATAATTTTTATACGCCGTTACTTAAGTATTTAGAAGAACTATATAAAGGTTCTTTTATAAGCAAGGATACAATAAAATTATTTAGTATAGTAAATGACATAAAAAGTTTAGAAAGATATTTGAAAGTCAAAGATGAGGAAGAGGAGAGATGATATTATGGCTAAAAATATGGAAGAATTAGTTAATTTTTGTAAACAATATGGATATATATTTCAAGGTAGTGAAATATATGGAGGACTTGCAAATACTTGGGATTATGGTCCATTAGGTGCAAGACTTAAAAATACTGTTAAGGATTGTTGGAGAAAGAGATTTATTCAGATGAGACGTAATGCTTATGAAGTTGATGCAGATATATTAATGCATCCTCGTGTATGGGAAGCATCAGGACATGTTCAAAGTTTTTCAGATCCACTAGCTGACTGTAAGGAATGTAAGACAAGACATCGTGTTGATAATTTAATCAATGACTTTACTAACTCTAGTAAGGGAGATGCGATGAGTCAAGAAGAGATGATGGAGTTTATTAAGACTAATAAAGTTCCATGTCCTAAGTGTGGTAAATCTAATTTTACTGAAATAAGACAATTTAATCTAATGTTCCAAACACAAAGAGGAGTTACAAATGATTCGAAAAATATTGTCTATTTAAGACCAGAAAATGCTCAAGGTGAATATGTTAACTTCTTAAATGTTCAAAGAACTATGCGTGCAAAACTACCTTTTTCAATTGGTCAAATAGGTAAAGCATTTAGAAATGAAATAACACCAGGAAATTTTACATTTAGAACAATTGAATTTGAACAAATGGAATATCAAACATTCTGCAAAGAAGGAACAGATTCAGAGTTATACGCTTATTTTAAGGAATATGGTAAGAAGTTTTTTATGGATTTAGGTTTACCTGAAGAAAAGTTAAGATATCATGATCATGAAAAGTTAGC
>CAYWFZ010000069.1:0-5597 GCA_964458035.1 uncultured Muribaculaceae bacterium
GCTGAGCTAATTCCCCATCAGCAACAAGATAATAATAACAAAATAACCATTAAAAATCAAGTATTTTTTTTGATAATTCTAATAATATTAGAAAAAAGTAAGTTTTTTTGATTGTTTATAGTTATTTCTTTAGTTGTTGCATTAATTTTTGTGATGAAACCATATATTTTGTAGATGTGTTCGCATTTGTAAAAGTATATATCTACAGGAATTTTTCCAGTATAGACTTCTATTATGGTTTCTTCTAAGTCTTCAATTTGGTCATCTGATAATGTGGGTTTAATAATCTTGGATTTCTCTTCTTCAATTTCTTTTAATAAAACACTTCCATTTATGACTGATGCAAATGGAGCCCATTTTATTATTCCACGATCATGCATGATGTCCTCCTATCTTATTATTTCTTTCTAGTAAGGTTGAATCTTCAAGTAAAGAAGCAGCTGGAACGATTAAGTTAGAACCAAATCGATCTTTTATTTCATCTATTGCTTCATTGATGTGAATATTTTTTTCTAATTGTTCAGGATTTATAAATAAATCTAATTGACGAGATTCATTATCAGTAAGGTGCCCAAAAGAAATAGAAACTTTTCTTATGGGAGCCTTATTATAGTATTTGTCGAAGATATGCATACATTCACGATAAAGAATATTTGCGTCATCTGTTTGAATGGATAATTTATTGGAGTGATAAAAACCACCGCCAATATTTTTGGAATAACTTATACCAAAACCAATCAATCCGCATAGTTTCTTTTCTTTTCTAAGACGTCTGCACATTACATCAAGCATCTCGAATATTATTAAATTAATATTGAAGTCATAATAATCTTTAAATAGTACTTGGGAGTGAGAGTAACTTTTTTCTTTGACAAGCGTATTGTTTAAGTCTCCTATTTTTGATGTGTCAATGCCATTAGCATGTAACCATAGTTCTTCTCCCATAACGCCAAACTCACGCTTTAAAACTTCTTTTTTAGTTTTGGCAATGTCACCAACAGAAGAAAGGCCCATTTTATTTAGTCTTTTTTCCATGTGAATTCCAATTCCCCACATTTTGGATAAGGGTCTTATGGACCACAACTTACTTTCAACATCGTCATATGTCCAGTGAGCAATATTATCTTTGGTGTGCTTGGCTTCTATGTCCATACTAACTTTAGCAAGAAGCATATTAGGACCAATTCCGGCGGTTGCTGTTAATCCTGTTTTTTCGTAAACTTTATTTAAAATTTCTAAAGCAAGCTCATAATCTGTTTTCTTATATAATTTTAAATAATTAGTGACATCTAGGAAACACTCATCGATAGAATAAATATGCAAATCCTCAGGAGCAACGTATTCTAAGTATATTTTTATTACTTCTTTGCTTTTGTTCTGATACAACCTCATTCTAGGTGGAACTTTTATAATACCAAGGTTACGAGGTAGTTCATAAACTCTTGAGCGTCCCTTAACACCAAATTTCTTTAGATAAGGCGTTACAGCTAGAGTTATTGCACCATTTCTTGTAGGATCACATACAACCAATGGGGTAGTATAGGGATCTAACTTTCTTTCTACACATTCCACTGATGCAAAAAAGCTCTTTAAGTCAATACATAAGATATTTCTTTTAATATATAGATTATCCATATGTCCCACCTAAAATTAATATAATACATTTGTTCGTATTAGTCAATAGAAAAATTAATTGAACTTTTGATTATTTTATTTTATACTTAGTATAGAGAAAATATGAAAGTGGGAAAAGCATGAAATGTTATAATTGTAATAAATTTATACCTGATGTTTCAGAAGTATGTCCATATTGTAATACACCTGTAGATAATACTAAAAAGCCTCAAGTAGTTGATTTTGGAGATATTAACAATACAAGTTATAATAGTGATAAATTTGATATAAAAGTTTATATAAAGGAACCTAAAAACAGGAAAATTGTAGTAGGCGCTATAGCGTTAATTATTTTTATTGTAGTAATTTTTATTGCTTTAATAGCATCGATGTTTACTAATAAAAGTGAACCTAATTATAAAGTATTTACACGTGTTGTAGATGGTGTTTCAGAGTTTTTAGAAGATAATTTTGTGGGATCGCGTTATTCTGCTTCAGGGAAATATCGATTAACTTTAAAAGTAAATGATGACAGTGTTGCTTTTGATGGAAATTATGGGTATGATGTGAAAAATAAAATAATAACACTTACCGGAAGTATGAGAGATCCAAAAGAACAAACAGGTGATGTTCTAATAGATACTAAAGATTTAGTATTTAATGCCTATATGAAAGACAATAATGTATATTTTCAAAGTGATGAGATTTATGGAAGTGATTATTTATATTTCCCAATAGAAGATGAAATCGGACTTTTGAAAACTAAAAATTATGATATATATTCTTTAGTTATTGGTACCACTGATGCTCTTACAGTTGCTTTAAAAGATATGAATTATGTATCAGAAAAAGCATCTATTACTTATTTGGGAAAAGATATAAATGTAAATAAAAGAAGTCTTGTTTTAGATAATGCCAATAAACTTAAATTTTTAACATCATTTTTAACGGAATTAAAGGATGATGTAAATTTTGTTAATGAACTTGCAAGGATTAGAGGTAAAAAAGAAACAGATATTGTAAAAACTCTTGAAAATTATATAACAACAAGTGAATATAAATATAGCAGTGAATCAAGTGATAAGACGACTGTATCTATATATTTTTCTAAGAAAAAGGTTTATAGAATTGAAGTTAATATAGATGAAGATGAAAAAAGTAAATATGTGTTTGATATAGGTGAAACTAAGTATTATCTAGATTACTTTGAAGGTGATGAAAATGTTTATACGATGACTTTTGCATCGAAAATAAAGGAATTAGAGTCTTTAACTGAAAAAACTTATGATATAACACTTGATACAGAAAAATATGTAACAGATATAAATGTTTATTTAGAAGAAGAAAAGCAGTCTAGAGTAAAAAAACAAGATATTGAAAATATTAGAAGTGTTAAAGAATTTACAGTAGATGATTATAATAAAATAAAGACGAATACTAAATATTATTTAAAGGATGTCAGTTTTATTGATGAAATACAGGAATACTATAGAGAAAAGTGTACCCCTGATTTAAATTGTGTTTGTAATTCTGGTGATATATGCAGTTGTACTTATAAGAATCGTATAATATCTTGTCCAATAAGTAAGGTGAAAGTAGAAGAAGTTGTAGAATAAACTTGATTAGACGCGAAATTTATATTATTATATAATTATAGTAGAATAGTAAAGAGGGAAATAAATATGAAATGTATAAAATGTAATAGTGATATACCAGATGGTGTGTCAGTATGTCCAGTCTGTAATTCTGATTTAAGTCAAGTAACTTTAGAAAATATAACACAAAATAATACCGTACCAATAGATACGTCTGTTTTACCAACTGTACCAGATACTCCTGTATTACCAAGTGATCAAGGAATAAATGTATCTAATGGTGTACAAGCAAACGCTTCTGTAGAAGTAAGTGCTACAAATGGTTTAGAACAAAATAATGTTTCCAGTCCTGAAGTTCAAAATGTCGGTGTTACTCCAGGTGTTACTTCAGAAGTTACTCCAACTAATGTACAAGAAAATAGTGCAGTAGGGGTTCAACAAGAAAATGTTCAAGCAACAAATCTAAATAATGGAGTACCTAGTGCAACTCCAAGTGTTGCAGAGGATGCTAGTGCAAATATAAATGTAAATATCGCTATGCCAGAACAAGGTAGTGCAGCTGCCTATGCTTCTGTAACATCAGCACAAACACCTGAACAACCACAAGCACCAACCCAAGTTGTTAATGATATAAATCCAGATTTTATTGCACCTAATGGAGAATCAGTTAAGTTAGGAAATACTTTATCTCCTGAAAATAAAAAGAAGAATAACAAGAAAAACTTAATTATAATTATCGCTATTGTAGGTGTACTTTTAGTAATTGGTATTGTTTTCTTTTTATACTATAACAGTCAATATAAATCTTCAAGTAAGAGAATTGAAGCAATAGTTTCAGCTTTAAGTGTAAAAACAAAATCTTTAAAGAATGATGTTATTAATAAATCAAGTGGTACTTATGATTTATCTTTAACTGTATCATCAAAAGAGAATAATATGTCTATAAAGGCTGACGGAACTTATGCTGTTGATTTGAGTGGAAAAGCAATGGATTATACAGTTAATTTATCTAGTCTAAACCTAGGTGAAGAATTGATTGATACTCCCATTAATCTAGAATTATATTTAAATGAATCAAGAATATATGTTTTATTACAAAATTATTTTGATAACTATATATATGATGAAGTTGATGGATTATCGACAATATTTGATGCTAATGAACAGAATAATGTTGACTATGTTTCAGTAGTTAATGCTATTAGAGGTTCTCTTACTAGTTCACTTAAATCTATGAGCAATACTCAAACTGTTGATAAAGTTAATATTCATGGTACTTCAAAAAAATCAAATATAATTAAGATTAATTTTAATGAAAGAAATAGAAAAGTATTCTTTAGGGCTTTCTTTAGAAATCTTGCTAATAATAAAAAGTTCATCAGCGAATGCGCTAAGTTATCAGAAATGAGTGAAGATGAGTTAAAGAGCAAACTTGAGGATGCTGCAAGTGATGAAGAAATAGCAAAAGATATGAAAGATCTTAATATTGAAATTTATACTGCTATGTTTGGTGAAGAGTTAAATGGGATTAAGATAAGTTGGGAAGGAACTTCAGAAAGAGATGTTTTAGAAATTTATCCAACAACTAATGGATATGGATTATCTCTTAAAGAAGGTTCACAAAATGTATTGGATTTAACTTATGAATCTAGTTCTAAATCAACAAGTACAACTGTTGAGAATGCTTTAAAATTAGGAGCAGTATTTTACAATGAAGGTAATGCATATAACATTGATTTAAGTTATAAAAATGTACGTGATGTTAATCCTAAAGATGCTAAAATTAATGTAAAGAATAGCATTAATAGAAAGTATTTAACAGAAGAACAAAAACAATCTATTATTCAAGCATCACAAAATGCTGGAACAATTGGTTTATATCTTCCATCAATATTATCAATTTATTTAAATGGTGGAGTTAGTACTACTCCAGATATACCGCTTGAAGAAGGTGGACTTCCAATTAATTCTCCAGATGATGGTTATACGATAACTGGTGGAGAAATTACTGGTATAACTGATTGTACTGAAAATCCTAGTTTATGTGAATAAGGAGATTAGTCTCCTTTTTTTTATTATAAAAGACGTAAGTGTGATAAAATGTAAGTAGGTGAATATTATGTATGCAAATGTGCTAGTACAATATGGTGTAAAATCTTTAGATCATACATTTACTTATCATATACCCGATAATCTAATCGGTCTTGTTTTAGTTGGAGTAAAGGTACGAGTACCATTTGGAAAACAAATAATTAATGGATTTGTTATTAGTATCTCTTGTGATGCCGATGGTAACAGTGTTAAAGACATAATTGATGTTGTAACTAAGGAATTAAGATTAAATGAAGAAATGCTAGAATTAGGTAAATATATTAAAGAAAAAACTTT
>CAYWFZ010000070.1:0-5591 GCA_964458035.1 uncultured Muribaculaceae bacterium
TCGCTGCTAAGCGTATAATAAATCCAGAAACAAAAGCTGTAATCGTTGAAAAAGACGAAATGATTACTGAGTCTCTAGTTTCTAAAATTGAAAAAGCTGGAATTACTGAAGTTGAAATTCGTAGTGCCTTAACTTGTACATCAGCTAATGGTGTATGTCAAAAATGTTATGGTACAAACCTTGCAACAGGTAACCTAGTTGAAACTGGAGAAGCTGTTGGTATTATGGCTGCTCAATCAATTGGTGAGCCAGGTACTCAGTTAACAATGCGTACATTCCACTCAGGTGGTGCTGCTCATGGTGGAGATGCCGATATTACTCAAGGTCTTCCAAGAGTTGAAGAGCTATTTGAGGCTCGTATACCAAAAGCAAAAGCAACAATTGCTGAAATTACTGGTAAGATTACTAACATTGAAAATGTTAACGGTAAGTGGAAAGTAACAGTTAAAAATGATGTTGAAGAAAGAGATCATATTACATCTTATGAAGCTAAACTTTTAGTAGAAGTAGGAGATCAAGTAACATCTGGACAAAAATTGACTCAAGGTTCAATAAGTCCAAAAGAATTACTTGCTGTAACAGATCCAATTACAACTCAAGAATATATTCTTAAAGAAGTTCAAAATGTATATAAATCACAAGGTGTTGATATCTCTGATAAACACGTTGAGATTATTGCAAGTAGAATGATTAATAAGATGAAAGTAGTAGATGAAGGAGATTCTGATTTAGTTGCTGGATTAACAGTTTCTATGCGTGAATTCACAGAAAGAAATAAACCAGTTATACTTTCAGGCGGAGTTCCTGCAACAGGACGTCCTGTAATCTTAGGTATTACTAAATCCGCTCTAGAAACTGATTCATTCTTATCAGCTGCATCATTCCAAGAGACTACAAGAGTACTTACAGATGCTGCAATAAAAGGAGAAGTAGACTACTTAAAAGGATTAAAAGAAAATGTAATCTTAGGAAAACTTATCCCAGCTGGAACTGGAGCAAAAGAATATTCAGATATTTCAATTGCTTTAGAGAAAGAGTACCTTTCTGATGATGCATCAGAAGTTCTTGAAAATCAATTTATTGATGATGAAGAGAAAGTTGAAGAAGAGTTAGTTATATTAGACGAAGCTACTGATGAAAACACTGAAGAAGAAGCAGAATAGTTTCTTCTTTTTTTATTTTTATCTTAAATATTAAACAAATTTAAAAAATTTGCTAAAAGCTATTGATTTAAAACTTAGTTTTATACTATAATGTGTTTAAGGGTACAATACCCTAATGGGGAGAAAGGTTGATATACGTACAAGCAACATTGATTTGACACCAAACAACTTAGACTTAAGCAGCTAGAAAAATAGAAATGTACAAAGCAACAAAGACTAAACAACAAGATGCAAACAACTTGAGATTTTTACAACAAGAAATTATTATTTGACCCATGTTATAAAAGTTTAGAGAAATCTAAACTTTTTCTTTTGTTACTATTTTAAAAGAATCATTTCTCTAGTATAATTATATTAATACAAGACAAGGATGTGTTCACGATGGATGAAAAACTTTTAAGATTTTTTAAACTAGTTAATTTTAATGATGCAATTGCGTTTGAAAATGCAACATTAAAAGATATGATAGTTAATACTAAAGAGAATTCGTGGACCTTAAGAATAATCGCTGAAAATATTATTAATATAAATTCTATCATGAACTTAAAAAGATTATGTGCTGATGGGGTGGATAAGGTAAGTAAGATTAATATTGAGATAACCTATAATAATATTAATCCTGATGACGTATTGGAATATTTTATTTATTTTCTAAATAAAGTAATTAATCAAAATCCATCTCTTTTAGGAGTTAATACAGATAACATTCACATTGATGATGAAGTAATAATCGTTGAAGTAACATCTAAAATAGAAGAGACAACCTTAAAAAAAGAATGCAAAAAGATCAGTAAAACAATGGAAGATTTAGGCATTCATGGCTTTGAAGTATCTTTTGTAATAAATGAAAATGAAAAAGAGAAAATCAAACAGCAAATTGAAAAAGAAAAAGAAGAAGTAGTTATTCCTAAAAGAATGGAAAGCACTGATAAACCCAAATGGCAAGCAAAGAAAAAGGTTGAATACCAAAGAGAAGGAGTAGTTCCAATTTCATCAATTACGCGTGAAGAAAACAGCGTTAATCTAGAAGCTTATGTATTTGATGCTGAATATAATGCATTAACAAAAAAAGATGGGACTCCTCTTTATCTTGCAACTTTAAAAATAAGTGATAATACCTCGAGTATTTTAGCAAAAACTTTTGCACGTGATGAAGAAGAATTCGCTGCACTAGGAAAAAACTTAAAAAAAGGAAAATGGTTTCATTTTACCGGACAAGTAAGATTTGATGATTATGCCAAAGACTTAGTATTTCAAATGCGTGATTACGAAGAAATAGATAACCCTGAAATAAAAAGAGTGGATGACGCGTTAGAAAAGAGAGTTGAGCTACATAGCCACACTATGATGAGTCAAATGGATGGAGTATGTGATGAAGTTAAATTGGTAAAACAAGCTATAGCTTGGGGACATGCTGGTATTGGTATAACTGACCATGACTGTTGTCAAGCTTTCGCTCATGTGTTTACTGAGGTAACCTCATATAATAAGGGAAAGAAAAAAGAATTCGATGCTAAAATTGCTGAAAATGAAAAAACTATTGAAGAGTTAAAAGAAAGTGGTAAAACTGAAGGCATTGAAGAACTGGAAAAATATATTGAAACATTAAAAGAAGAAAAGAAAAACTATAAGCCATTTAAAGCTGCTTATGGCGTTGAACTTGAAATGTGTGAAAGTTACCTTAATGTTTGCTTTAATGCAACAGATGATGAAATAGCTGGAAATACTTTTGTTGTATTCGATACAGAAACAACAGGATTTAATCCCGGTCTTGGAGACTCTATGATTGAAATAGGTGGAGTAAAGATAAAAGATGGTGAAGTAATTGATCGCTTTGATGAGCTTATAAATCCAGGACATCATATTGATGAACAAATAACAAGAGTTACTAATATAAGTGATGATGATGTTAAAGATGCTGATAATGAAGAAAATGTAACTAAAAGATTTAAAGAATGGATTGGCGCTCTTCCATTAGTTGCGCACAACGCAAGATTTGATAAAAATATGCTTGATATGGCATATTATAAATACGACTTGGGTAAACTAGAAAATCCCATAATTGATACACTCATGTTATCAAGAATAATTAATCGAGACCAAAAGAAACATAGTTTAAAAGCCTTAGGTAAACTATATGGAGTAGATACTGGTGAAGAAACTGATGAAGATGAAGAATCAAATGAACTACCAGCAACAGCTGTAAAACTAGATGATGAAACAGCAAGAGAATTATTGAGTGTCAAAGTTGATGGCGAAGAATTAATAAAATCAATTGATATTGAATACACAGAAGCTGAGATTACTACTGAAGAAAGAGTAAAGAAAACTAAAAAAGAATATTACTTAAACATGGTCTATAAAGCTTCTAAAACTGAAAGTGTTAACTTAGAAGTGACTTTAGGAGAAGAAAATGAATTAGTTGATTTTTCAAATAAGGTTACTCTTCATCCAGCTGAAAACATTATCGAGATAAAATATACGACAGCGTTTGGTGTAAAAACAGTAAATGCGAGTATATATGTTGGACAACACCATGGAGCTGATGTCGACTCTGAAAATACTGGATATATCTTCAATAAGATGTTAAGTCAAATAGAAGGTATAAAGACATTAAATGAATTAAATGATTTAGGTTTACTTGAAAGTATTGCTATAAAAAATAATCCCAAGTATTTATCTAATGTTGGAGAGTTATGTACATATAAAAATTATGTAAGAAAGCTAGAAGAAGATGAAGTTGCACCTGAAGATGCAATATTCCCATTTGAACAATATGGCAATAAGGATTATGTATGGAAATTCCCTTGGTGTAAAGAAAATTACTTGCAAATGTATGAAAATATTCCAAGTAAAACATTCACTGAACATTCAGCTAATATGTATGATAACTTAAAACATGTAACATTCATTGCTAAAGATAAAGTGGGGTTAAAGAACCTATTTAAGATTATAAGTTTTGCCAATACTAACTTCATTCATAGAAATGCTAAAATCCCAAGAAGATTAATTGAAGAATATCGTGAAGGAATTCTTGTTGGCTCTGCTTGTTTAAATGGGGAAATATTTTATTTAGCTGAAACAAGGTGTGATGAAGATTTAATTGAAGCAATGAAGTTCTATGATTATATTGAAGTTCAACCAATTGAAAACTATTCTCATCTTTTAACTGACCATTCAATTAATAATATGGATCACTTAAAAAAATGTATTAAAAAGATAATCAATTGTGCTAAAAAATGTGGTAAGTTAATTGTTGCAACAGGAGACGTACATAATATTGAAAAAAATGATAGACTATATCGTGAAATAATAGTAAATCAAAATGTTCCGGGTAAAGGAAGACATCCATTAGCTAAGTATTTATCTCCATTTTTAAAAAATAATAGTAACAAAGAAAATATCAAAAATGCTATAGAAAAAGCCAAAAAGAATGGAGCAGAATTATCAAATATAGATATTAAGGTATTAAAATATGCCTATGCCTTAACAAGTTTAAACGAACTTCCTATAACCTCATCTTTAATTGCTAGTATTTATGCAGTTGATAAAAAATCAACCGATGAAGAACAAATGAAAAAAGACGATAATGAAAAGAAGTATATTATTGATGCGTCTTTAAGAAAATTACAAATAGGTAACTTGATATCTGTTAACTATAGTGATGGGACATAT
Source organism: uncultured Muribaculaceae bacterium (assembly GCA_964458035.1). Taxonomy (GTDB): domain Bacteria; phylum Bacillota_I; class Bacilli_A; order RF39; family UBA660; genus CAG-582. The sequence goes on from CAYWFZ010000070.1 coordinate 4,839, forward strand.
TCTTTAATTTCTAAACATGATAAGGGAGATGCTATAGAAGAAGGTCATATTCCAAATCAGTTCTTTAGAACAACAAATGAAATGTTAAGTGAATTTAGTTGGTTAAATGATGAAGCACTAGTACACGAAATAGTAATTGAAAATCCAAACAAGATTATCGATATGCTAGAAGAAATAGAAGTCGTAATATATCCAGATAAACCATTCTCACCAATCATTGAAAATTCACAAGAGACATGTCGTGACTTAGTATTTGAGCGTGCTTGGAGTATGTACGGTAATCCGCTTCCTCGAAATATTGAAGAGCGTATTGCTCAAGAATTCTATGGTGATAAAATAAATGCCTTAGTTTTAGAAAAAATATCTCTTGAGCATCCTGATTTAAGTGATGAAGAAAAAGACGAAATGCTACCAACTGTAATCCATGAAGTAATCATGTCGGGTTATGATGGTGTTGTACAACTAAAAAAAGAACAAGTACTTAGAAATAATCCAGAGTTAACAGAAGAAGAATCGATAGAGAAAGCCAAAGCCGAATTAACAGGTATAATTGGTGGAGGATTCGACGTTATTTACTTAATTGCTCAAAAACTTGTTAAACACTCAAATGACGATGGATACCTAGTTGGATCGCGTGGATCCGTTGGTTCAAGTTTTGTTGCAAGTATGATGGGAATAACAGAATGTAATGGACTTCCTGCACATTATTATTGTCCAAACTGTCAACACAGTGAATTCAATGATGAAGATGGT
>CAYWFZ010000071.1:0-5491 GCA_964458035.1 uncultured Muribaculaceae bacterium
TAACTTTATTTAATTTTTTTAAGGACTTCAATATAAATAAAATAGCACTTGGTAAAAACTAGAATTAGTAATAAAATAAATGGCTGCTATAAAGGAAGAAACTATTCAACTAATAAAGAGTAATAAAATACATCTAGGAAAACAACTAGGTAGATGCGACAATAAAGAACTTAATGAAGAACTATTAAATGCTATCAACGCACTTAAAGATGATGAAAAAGAAAGAATACAAATTAATTTAATAAAAATAAATAATCGCTATGACAAGATTCAAGTATTAGGTAAAGAACTTGAAGATTTAGCAGCTCAACTATCAGCTTATCGTGTTTTAGAAGACGACTACGACGATGAAGTTGTTATTAGTATGCCAAAAAAAGATTCAAAGAAAAGTGTTAATACAACCACACCAAGAAAAGAAACACCAAAGCCAACACCAGTTATGCCTTCTAAAACAGAGGGTTTAGAAAAGGTAGTTGATGTACATCCTGCCAGTGAAACATTAATAATTGATTTTGAATCTAAGACTTCAAAAAAAGAAGAAATGGCTGAAGAAACTTTGAATGATGATATAAGATACTTTACTGCAACTGATTTATATGACACTAATGAACTTGCATCTATTCAAGATGAAGTTGCGTATATAAATAGTATAGATAGCATCCAAGAGGAACTACAAGAAGATAAGCAAGATGAGGAAAATGATGATGAATGTATCTTATTTACTATAACAGATAAATTAACACTTAAAGAAATTGCTAAAAATGTATATCAATCAGAAAGTAACTGGAAACCATTATATAATTATGGAACAAATACTAATAAAATTGATAGAAAAGCCGCTGAATATGGTGTATCAGTCGAAGAAATTGCATCTACTCCAGGCTATCTTGCTGATGTAACACTACAATTTCCAACTTTATTAGTTATGCCAGAAGAAGTAGAAGAAGAAAACAAATCACATAGATCAAGACGTGCAGCATAAAAGGGGTGCTAGTATGGTATTTAAAGAAAAAGAGGTTATCGAACTATCAGGCGGCAAAAAGTATATGGTCGCTAAAACTCTAAATCAAGACAATTGTTGGTATTATTGCTTACTTGAAGTAAATAAAGAAGAAACAGAGATAAAGACTGATTTAAGAATTATTACAACAGTTTCCGAAAATGGCAATATTTTTATCAAAAATGTCAAAGGCAAACTTGCTGATGACTTAGAAATTATATTTAAAGAAAAACTAAATATTGACTAGAAATAGCCAATATTTTTTTATGCTGACAACCTCCTATAAATACGTTAATTATCTTAAATGAGCATTAATTATAACAAACAAATAACAAAAGTCAATTTGACAAATAAGTCTATTTTTGATAAACTATTTTTCGTTCGACTGAAAAAAGGGAGGACCAGAGATGGAAACGAAAAAGGCTTCTAAGGCATCTTGGAAGCACATAGTTTGTTGTATAATACTTTTAGTAATATTTGTATTAACAATAGGCGTTCATATTAATGCGGAAGGTTTTGCTGAAGCTTCTATTGCAGAAAGTTCTTCAGACACTATACCCCTGCGAATCAATAATAATGGAATCGTAAGGTATATTACTGACGCATCAAAAAATGAGGTTATATTAGCTGGACCTAAAGAGGAAGTAACAGTCAATGTCCGAGACGTTGAGTATTACATTACTGAATATGCTGACGAACTTGAATTCTTTGCTAAAACATTTAGTGTTAATTATGAAGACATTCTAGAAGATCTACATAAGAGATACGATGAAAGCACACAAGAATTTGAAAGCACAAACATTGGTTTCTTAACTAATGATGCAAACGTTCTTAACATTTATCCAAGTGTCGAATATGGAATAGTCGAATATTTCTATGATTACATAGAAAAACACCCAGGAAAAGTCAACAAGAAAAGGGTACCATATTCAGGTGGGGCAGAGTATGTAGAAAATCTTATAATCTACTATACCACTCACGTCTACACAAATGTTGATACGTCTGTAGCACTAAGTATAGGAGCCGCTGAATCTGGATACTACAAAGTAAAATACATGCTTAAATGTAATAATGTATTCGGAGGAATGAGTTCAAGAGGACTCATAAAATATCGTAATATTGAATATGGGGTATTGTCATATATTAGGCTACTTGCCAATAACTACTATGGAAAAGGATTAAATACCATAGGTAAGATTGGTAAAGTATATTGTCCTACATATGATAATTTTGGTAATAAGATTGCTAGTAAACATTGGATTAATTTAGTTAATACAGCTATTAAAAAATATTCTAAACATGAACTAAATAATTCGATTGAAGTACTAGTAGGAAAAGAAGTAATTGCATAACTTGTAATTATTTCTTTTTTTTTATATAATTTTATTAGGATGATGATTATGAATTATATTGAAAATATTGATATAGATAATAAAAGAGTAATACTAAGACTTGATTTAAATGTAACAATTAAAGATGGAATTATACTTGATGATACTAAAATTAGAAAGAGTATTCCAACAATAAAATACTTACTTAATCATAATGCAAATATTTTAATAATGTCCCATCTAGGAAAAGTAAAGTCAGAAGAAGATAAGAAAAATAACTCACTTAAGTCTGTAAGTGAAACTTTAGAAAACATTTTAGGTATGAAAATAAAATTCATTTCAAAAACTCGCGGATATGAGTTAGAAAGTTCAATTAAAGAAAATAGACTAACTCTTATGGAAAACACACGCTTTGAAGATGTTCCAAATAAGTTAGAAAGTAATTGTGATGATGAACTTGCAAGTTACTGGGCATCTCTTGGAGAAGTATTTATAAATGATGCTTTTGGTACAACACATAGAAAACATGCTTCTAACTATGGAATATCTAAACATATACCTAGTGCATATGGTTTCTTAATAAATGAAGAATTAAATGGACTAGATTCAATAGTAAATAATATCAAAGAACCCTTTACTGTAATAATGGGTGGAGCAAAAGTTGATGATAAAGTTGCATTAATTGAGTCTTTATTAAAAGAATGCAATTATTTGCTTGTCGGTGGCGGAATTGCAAATACATTCTTAAAAGCATCAGGATACAATATTGGTTCAAGTATCTATAGTGATATTTATGTTCAAAAAATTAAAGAATTAATCAATGCGAATAAAGATAAAATATGGATGCCTGTTGATGTTGTTGTAAAAGAAAATGATGAAGTAAAAACAGTTAATATTGAAGATATAAGCATTGATGCATCAATATATGATATCGGTCCAAAAACAGTAAGTGTTTACAAGAAGATAATTGAATCATCTAAAACCATATTTGTGAATGGAACAATGGGACTATACGAGGAAGAATCTTACAGAATGGGAACAGAAAAGCTTTATCAATCGATGAATGATATTGATGCAACAATTGTTGCTGGAGGAGGAGATGCAGTAGCGTCAGTTAATAAATTGGGATACAAAGATAATTTCGATTTTCTATCTACTGGAGGAGGAGCAACACTAGATTATATTGCAAGTAAGAAACTCAAATGTTTTGGAGAAGAATAAAATGTTAGTTCTAAATTTAAAAATGAATTTTTCTGCTGACACCATTAGAAAATATGAAAGCTATATTCACGATAAAGAAGTTATCGTTTTACCACAATATCCATATTTATTATTTTTTAGAAATGGGAGCTATTCCTTAGGAAGTCAGAATGTTTCTAAATTTTCGAAGGGCAGTTATACCGGGGAAGTATGTGCAAAAGCTCTTAAAGGGTTAGGAGTAAAATATTGTTTAGTTGGTCACTCTGAAAGAAAAGAATACTTTAATGAAACATTAAATGATTTTCGAATGAAAATAACTAATCTAAATGATGCTGGTATAATACCTATATATTGTATTAATCAAACAGAAGATGAATATGAAAACGATAAAGATTTAAAAAATATTGAAAATCAATTAGAAGGAATTCCAGATTATATTAAATATATTGTTGTTGCTTTTGAACCAAGTTGGATGATTGGGAATCAAGAGGAACCTATTGATGTAGATCATATAAACAATGTACTAATCAGAATAAAGTCATACTTGATGGAAAGAAATATAAGCCATTCAATTATATACGGAGGCGGAATAAATTCAAAAAATATTGATTTATTAAAAAATCTATCTTGTAATGATGGATTTATAATTTCTTCATCTGCTATGGATATGGAAGAGTTAGATACTATCTACCAAACACTAAAAAAGGAAAAATAACTATGAAATATAAAGACTTATTTGAATATTCAGATGAATATAATAGAAATGAAATAAAAAAGAATAATTATGATATTGAACCTATGTATGACGTATCGATCATTCATGGGAAACGTTTATCTTCAATGTTTAATGTAGATAAGTCGGTTGTTTTAATTGCACTTGCTCTAATGGATTCTAAATTACCTGAAGCAGTGAGAAAAGGAAATATAAAAGAACACGTAGAGCTAAGCCATGCTGCTGCAAAGGAAATATTAGATAAGGTTGATGATATAACAGATGAAAAGAGGACTAATATTTTAAAGTGCATTGAAGAACATCACGGAAGAAATGAGTATTATAGTTTAGAATCAGAACTAGTAGCTAACATCGATTGTTATAAATTTCTTTCTATAAAAGGAATAATGACTTATTTTTCAATTCTTGGAAGAAGACATAATGACTTAGAAAAAGAATTAACTCAGTTAGAATTCAAGATGGATGAAAAGTTTGAGCACTTATCTCTTGATATAGCTAAAGAAGAATTAACTACTAATTATGAACAATTTAAAAAACATATAAAAGATTGTCGAGAAGACAAATAGAAATTATAGTTTATAGCATTTTTTCGCCATTTAGTGTATAATACATTTTAAGCGGTGATAAAATGAATGATATAAAAATAGGCGACAATCTTGAATTACATTGCTACAAACATAATGGTAAAATAAATAGTATATCAGATAGAATAACAGTTATTGATATACAAGATGATTATATAGTTTGTGGAGATTTTAAAACGACAATAACAGAAAGCGATGGATCAACACATAAAACAAAAGAACCAGCAATAATGTTTTTTTATAAAGATAGATGGTTCAATATATTAGCTCAATTAAAAAAACAAGGATTATTCTATTATTGCAATATAGCAACTCCTTACTTAATTGATGAACATATTATAAAATATATAGATTATGATTTGGATTTAAGAGTATTCCCTGATGGCGGATTTAGAATTCTTGATAAGAACGAATATAATTATCACAAAAAGATAATGCACTATTCAGATGAACTAGATGAAATTCTTAAAAATGAACTAAACAAACTTATCGAGATGAAAAAGGAAAATAAAGGACCTTTTGATAGAAAAATCATCGATAAATATTATGATAAGTATAAAGAAATAACAGGACTTTAGTGTTTTGTTATTTTTTTGCACAAAAAGTACTTGCAAAGGGGAAGAAAAAGTATTATATTAGAGCA
>CAYWFZ010000072.1:0-4866 GCA_964458035.1 uncultured Muribaculaceae bacterium
AACACTCATTTTAGTTTTACCAACAGCTGTTGGTCCAGTAATTACAATTATCATTCTGCCACTTCCTTAAATATATGATTTTATTATATATAACTCGCTTATTCTAGTCAATTGAAAAAATGAAGAATTATCTTCCTCTTCAATTTAACTTAGTTATTATAATTTACATCATATTTCGATATTTCATCTTCTTTATAGCCATTAGGTATTTCTTGATTTTTTAGTATATCAGTATATTTATTTACGATCTCTTTTTCATTGAAAGTTTCTCCTAGTGAAATAATTCGTGTATTTTCAAAGGCTTCGATAGAACCACTTTCTTCATTAACACTTGTCATAAATACATAGTATTCATTTGAGTTTAATAATTTAGGTGAATCGGATGCAAACTCATAGTTCTTTTTATTCTTTGCTAGTCCACCCAATTGTTCTAGTTCGATTGGTTCATCTGTTTTAAGTTCGCCCTTAATATTTTTAACTACTTCTATTTCATAAATTGTTGTTGGAGTGTATCCTTTACTTTTTAAATGTTCTGTTCTTAAAATTTTATTTACTTTGCCAATAAAAGCATATTTACTTACTCCCATAGCTTTTTCTGGAGTACTGATATCATATACATGTAAAACTTCGGAATAGTATATTGGTAATCCATTATATAATTCTCCCGTATATTTATTATTGTTTTTAATTATAAAACTTAAAGCAATAATAAATATTATAATTATTATATTAATACCAATTATTTTTATTTTCTTCATAAGTTCTCTCCTATTACAATTATTATAGCATGATAGTTAAATACAATAAAAGAAAAAAGCACAGATTGTGCTTTACCAAGTACCATTCCAAGTTGCAACTGCGGGTCTTATTTCGTCATATTTGCTTGCTGCATTTGCAGATAACACTATTCCTTCACTGTGGTGCATGGTGTGCTCTTTAGCAAGAGATTCTGTAATACTAGATTGGGCATGCGAGTAATCTCCCGAAGCAATCTGATCAACGATAGTATAATTTCCTGCTTTTTTTACTTTGAACGATAATTTTTGAGTTAATGAGGAAAATGTTCCACTAGGAATTTTAAATACAGCAGACGCTCCAAATGAATCTACTTTCCCTGTAAATTTCTTTGAAGTTGTACAAGATGATGTACTAGTACAATATCTCTGTGAAAAATTTAAAGAACCATCAACTGTTACAGAATTATAAAATCCAATTCCAATAATATCATAGCTTCTTGCTTTTGGCATTTTTCTCCAATCTAAAACCACTTCATATTTATAGGCACTTCCTGATGAATATAGATTTGTAGTTAATTTTTTATATTCAGTTGTAATTGTTGCAAAAGGTTCAATTAACGAATTATTTTCATACTCATCTTTACTTATTTCAATATTAGTTCCATATGATTCTCCTAAACTCATAAGAACTACATCAGTATAAACTGTTTTGTAATATTTTGTTGTACTGGATACTAGTACTTCATTTTCTATATTTTTTGCTAATACTATGCTAGGTAATAAAGCTGTTATACCTACAAGTATTAATAAATATTTTTTCAAATAAACACCTAACTTTCTATTTCTTTTAATACTAAATCTGTTTCAATAACTTTGTTTTCTCCATAAGATATACGAATACTCATGTCCTTATAGTCAAAATCTTTAAAATCTTCTTCTGCATCATCTCTTATTGAAAAATAAAAACGAACATCACTTAGGAGATTATATAAATATTCTTTTTCATCACAATCTATTACTTCTGAAGCCATAAATTTTTCATTAGATAGAAGTTCAATAACAACATGATTTGTTTTAATTGCTCCAGCTGTTCCCATGGGATTCTCTTTATCAGAATAATTTATATGATCAATAAATAATGTAGTCATTCCTTTATTTCGCATTAAGTTACCACTGACTAAAACATCTTTATTATATGGAATAATCTCATAATACTGTAAGTCATAATATTCCTTTGTATATTTATATACTAACAAATTAGAACTAACTAATATTACTAAAGCAATAAAAACTAATATTACCTTTTTTAATACATTCTTTTTTTTCGATTCTTCTATCTTTTTTATTTCTTGATTAATCTCATGGTCATCAATCAAATCACTTATCTTAATCTTTAATGCCTCCGACAATTTTTTTAAAAGTTCAGGTGATGGAGTATTTTCTCCTCTTTCCCATCTACCAATTGTTTTATTGTCAACACCAACTTTTTCAGCTAGTTTTTCTTGTGTCATTTTTTGTTCTCTTCTATATTTAATTATTTTATTACCGATAGATTCCATAAACATTCACCTCTATCAAGTATTTTACCAAATTTTTTAGTTAGACAAAATATTTTTATATGCAATGTAATAAAAACATTTGGTAAAAAGTGCAAATAACGAATTTTCTATAGTTATATGTCATGTCTTCCGTATCAAAAAAGACTTTGGCAAAATTTTTTTGCCAATAGTCTAAAAATCTAATCAATTCTTTGAACAATAGAGTTACTATAAATACCAGTATTTGACTCTTTAAATACAGTATCAGTAAATGTTAATTCCCCGGTATTATAATCTAAAAAGTACTCTTCTTCTCTTTTTATTACTTTTGTTGCTGTTTTTTCATCGGAAATGTTGTTAGAAATATTAGTTTTATTTATTACATTTGACTTTTCTTTTTTATTAAAAATTTTATATTTCTCTAAAATGGTATTTTCGTTAATAGAAGAAACTCTTTTTATATTTTCTTTTCTTATACCGCTTAAGTATATTTTATCAATTTTATAATTATTTGTAACTATCATGTACCCTTTATTTGTTTTTATTTCGGGATTAATGTAATATGTTAAAAATATAAAACCAAATCCTTTATCATCTACTAAATTATATTCAACTTTATAATCGTCATAATTAAACGAAGAATCTATTTCGCTAATTATATTTTTTATTAATTCTGGTTTTTCTTCTTTTTTTTCAAATAATTCTTTTAAAGAATCAGTATAAGATGATTTATATATTATAAAATCGTCTTCTTCATTTTTTCTTTTTTCTGAAACGTATTGAACTAATTCAGCACTTTTCTGTGCTAACTTTCCTAGGTTTAAATCAGTATTTCCCATAGATGTTACATATTTTGCACAGCGACTTTCATTGTATGCAGCAGTTGCTTTTTCCATAGAATATTTAATGCTCCATCCATTACCAAGTAAGGTGTTGTACTTCTCTAACCACTTTATATCTTCTTGTTTATTTGTAATCAAGTTATTAAAACCAACTGCAGCTTTTGCTCCGCTTGCAATAGCTTGAGTTAGAAGATTATTTGCTCCTTTTTCTGTAGAGGCCGTCTTGCACCCGGCAAAAGTGATTAAAAGTGTATTAGACATATTTCTTGAAGTTAATCCGGCATATGTATACTTTTTGTTATAAACAGCATCATAATCCACATAGCCATCGGCGTACCTAGAAATACCCGTTCTATACGCATCACTATCCTGTGCTGCCACTGATATTAAATTTTGATTGGCATGTCCTGCTATAAAGAATACTCTAGAACCTCCTAGTCTTGAAGTAGATTTTAAATAAGAGTATGTTGGTTTTAAGCTGTAGTATGAATTATAGCCAGATAACCAACCATATGCATTTGCTGCTGTTTTTGTCTGTGGAACTGAAGTAGTTCCCTCTCCTTCAACCCCTGAAGCGTATTGGCACCCTACGCTATAAGCGTTATTTGCTGCCATACAATTTGTTGTTAATGCTATAAATGAAATTGCACTTATAAGCATATAAGTAATAGTTTTTTTTATCATATTCTATCCTCTTTCTTATTAAAATAATAATTCAACGATATTATCTTCATCTATTTTTATTTTTACTATATCTAATCCACCATCATGTGTTATATCTTGATGTTTTACTATTAAGTTATTTTTATTAAGTGTATATTGAGACTTAACTTTGGTGTTCCGAACATCTAAGACCTTATAATTTTCAGGAAAAGTTATATAGGCATCAGAAGTACACCCAATTTTAGATAAAAAAATTTTAAGGAACTCTTTTCTATATTCTTCTTCAGAATACGTTCTTATATATTTTCCATCAATTTTTACAGGATAAATTAAATAACTGCACGAGTCATTCTCATCTTCATAAGAAGAAATTTTTATTGTTTTTTCTATTTCTTGTAATCTAGAATCATCGGCATATTTATATAAGTCATACCAATCTTCGTACTCAAGAACTTCATCTTCCTCTACTTTTTGAATACAACTTTGTCCTGTTTTCTTTTTATTAACAGATATTTTATAGTTAATTATTGTACAAATACTCATAATTAATGAGGTTAATATAAATATGGTTATTAGTATTATCATTTTTTTGTTTTTCATATAATACCTCCGTTCTTATAACTTTTTAGAGTTATCTTCACAAAACAAACAATATTAGATAAATTTTATCCTAAACTTACAACATAAGGAATACCATTATTTCTAATTGTATTTATTTATATTTTAAAATATAAAACTTATCCATTCAATATTTTTTCACTTTTTACAAACGCAATACTCCTGTCACTAATGTTTTTCGAGTACTCTACCAAACAGGAAATACTTTACTTCTCTTGGTAATTTTATCTTATAAAAATCGATTAATTATTTAAAGGACAATTTTGGTATATTTAGTAGACAATTATTTGTAATTTAAAGACATTTTTGGTAAATTTAGATATTGTCTATAATTTGCTTATAGTTTATAAATAAAAAACATTACGTATTGTAATGTTTCTTAGAAATGTTGTAAGATACTGGTGTTTTCAAATTCACCATTTTCTTTTTTATCTATTTTTTCATTTTTAATATTACCTGTAACATTAT
>CAYWFZ010000073.1:0-4742 GCA_964458035.1 uncultured Muribaculaceae bacterium
TTATGACAGTAATAGATAAATATGAATATGAAAAGATTCTTCATACAGAAGAAGGAATATCACAAGGAATAGAACAAGGTATTTCCCAGGGAATAGAACAAGGTATCTCTCAAGGAATTGAACAAGGTATTGAACAAAAACAAAATGATATGGTAAAAAGACTTTATCAAAACGGAGTCGATATTAAAATAATTGCTGCATCAGCAAATATCAGTGTAGAAGAAGTAGAAAAAATACTAGAATTAACAAAAGAGGATTACTAATCCTCTTTCTTTATTAATAAAGATATAAATAGCTACGCAGCAATAAGTTCAAGCACCATCATAAGAACAAAACCAACTAAAACTAAATAAGCCATTGCTGTTTTATATTTCGAGTTCATTGACTCAGGAACTAATTCTTCAACAACAACAAATACCATGGCTCCAGCGGCAAATGCAAGCAAGTAAGGTAAGATAAACTTTATCTTTAATGCTAAAAATACTCCTAAAAGGGCTGATAAAGGTTCAACAATACCTGTTAGAGCTCCAATTATAAATGATTTTTTTCTTGAATAGCCCGCATTCCTTAATGGTATAGAAATAGCAGCTCCCTCCGGGAAATTTTGAATTCCTATACCAATAGCTAATGAAATAGCTCCAGCAACAGTTGCTCCCTCAATCCCATAAATAATTGATCCAAAAGCACAACCAATAGCTAGACCCTCAGGAATATTGTGAAGCAAAATTGAAACAATTAGAAGAAGAGTACTTTTAAAACTTTTATTACCTGGGATGATATATTTATTTGTGAATTTATCTCCAGCAATTAAAAGAAGAGAACCAAGTAGGATACTAAGAGAAACTATTAATGGAGCATTTAAATTTAGTGCTTCACTTTGTTCAATGGCTGGAAGAAGTAATGAAAATATTCCCGCGGAAAGCATAATTCCTGCTGATAATGCAATCATTGCATTCATAACTTCTTTTTTTACATTCTTAAAAAAGAAGACAGTTGCTGCACCACTACAAGTTACTAAAAATGTTAAAGTTGATGCAATTAATGCCTGTCCATAGGCATTTAAATCATAAAAAAAATTAATCATATTTATCCCTCACGATATACTATGATTAATTAATTATCCTGTTACTATTTCCTAACTTCCATAATAACTGGCAAAATCATTGGCCTTCTACCCATACGTTCGTTAATAAACATATTAAGCTCTAGAATAACCTGATTTTTAATATCAGTAATGCTATATTTACCAGACAATGACTTATTAACAATTTCTGATACTTTATTTTCAATTTCTTTTATTAAATCAGCATTTTCATTAACAAGAACAAAACCTCTAGTAGTAATATTTGGCTTTATCAATAACTCATGTTTATCTGGATTTATATTAAGAATTGTAACTAAAACTCCATCATTACTCATTATCTTACGATCTTTAATAACGACAGATCCAATATCGCCAACTCTAGAACCATCTACATACACGTCACCAGCTTGATAATATTTTCCACGATGTACTCCATTATTATCCATAACAAGCGAGTCCCCATTTTTACATATGAATATATTTTCTTCTTTAACGCCACATTGCTTAGCCAAATCAGCATGTTCTTTTAACATTCTATATTCACCATGTATTGGCATTAAATATTCTGGTTTTAAAAGTCTAATCATCCATTTTAATTCTTCAGCTTTAGCATGACCTGACGTATGAATATCAGGGAAAACAGCATTTGTATAAACTTTTACGCCTTTTAAATATAGCTTATTAATAATTCTATTAATACTTGAAGAATTACCTGGAATTGGGTTTGATGCAAATACGATAATATCATCTGGTAATAATTGAACTTGTTTATGAACACCATTTGCAATTCTTGATAAAGCTGCTAAAGGTTCACCCTGAGATCCCGTACATAATATACATATTTCATGTTTCTTTAAATCTTTAGCTTGATTCATATCAATAAAAATTGATGGGTCTTTAATAAGTCCATTTTTAATCGCGATATCTTTAGCATTTTCCATACTTCTACCAAAAGTAATAATTTTACGATTATTTTCACGACAAGTTTCAATTATATGTTTTATACGATAGATATTAGATGCAAATGTTGCAAGTATTATACGATTTGTACTAGCTTTAGCAAATACATCACCTAAAGCTTCATCAACAACGGCTTCACTTGCAGAAAATCCAGGAGATAGGGCATTAGTACTTTCTGATAAAAGTAATTTAACTCCTTCCTCACCTAAGCGAGCCATTTTGTGAATATCAGCCATTGGACCAATTGGTGTTAAATCGAACTTAAAGTCTCCTGTATGAATAATAGTTCCATTTGGTGTTCTAACAACAATTGCATAAGAATCAGGTATTGAGTGAGTAGTTGTTATAAATTCTATAGTTATATTTTTAAATTTAACAACAGTTTCTTCGTTATAGACAACTAGTTTATCATAACCTATATTTCTATCAACTAACTTTTTGTTTATTAAGTCTAGGGCAATCTGTGATGCATATATAACGGGAATATTAACATTTTGAAGTAAAAACGATATACCACCAATATGATCTTCATGTCCATGAGTAATAAATAAAGCTTTTATCTTATTTTCATTTTGTTTTAAATAACTTACATCCTGTATAACGTAATCTACACCTAAAAGTTCATCAGTTGGAAACATAACTCCAGCATCAATAATTATAAGTTCATTTTTATATTCGATTACATACATATTTTTACCAACTTCGCCTAAACCGCCAAGCGCAAAAATGGATGTAAAACTTTCATTTTTGTTCATTATATCCTCCTTAAATAAAAAATAAGTATATATAAAGCTCTCAGGTACTTAATAATATACTATAAAATTATTTATTTGTCTAGGATTACAGATATTTTTGACATAAAAATGAATTAAAAAAATAAAAAAACATATACCTTAATAGGAGATGATTTTTATAAAAAAGGTAATTTTATTAATGATTGGTCTAGTGCTTTTATCAGGGTGTAAAGCTAAAAGTATAGATACTTTAAAATCGTTTAAAGATTACAATGCTAGCAAGACAACATATGAACTAAATGGTACAATGAAAATAGTAAGTAATGAAGATGAATTCACTTATAATGTAACAGTAAGTGTTAAAGATAATAAGTATTACAAGGTTTCTTTACTAAATACAATTAATAATCATGAACAAGTAATTTTAAGAAATGATGATGGTGTTTATGTTGTTACCCCAGAACTTAATAAGAGTTTTAAGTTTATGAGCGAATGGCCTAATAACTCAAGTCAAGCCTATCTACTTGAATCATTAGTAAGTGATGTTAACAAAGATGCATCATCTAGCGTAAAATCTGAAAATGGTGGATATACAATAACTTCTAAAGTTAATTATCCAAATAATCAAAGATTAGATCATGAAGTTATTACAACAGATAAAGACTTTAATATAAAAAATGTTAAAGTAATGGATAGTAACAATAAAACTGAGATAGAAGTAAATATTACTAAAACTAACTATAAAGCAAAATTTTCAGATGATCACTTTGATTTAGACAAACTTATTAAAGCAAACGAACCAAAGCAAACTAATGATAAAAATATGGATGAAGAATGTTTAGCAAGTTGTACAGACACAGTTGAAAAGTGCAAAACTACATGCCAGATAGAAGCAAGTTCAACAATTCTAGAAGATATAATATATCCATTATATGTACCAACCGATACTTATCTTTCATCAAAAGATACAGTAGCTACAGATTCAGGAAACAGAGTTATTCTAACATTTGCTGGAGTAGATCCATTTATCTTGGTTGAAGAAGTATCTAGTGTAAAAGATGAATTAGATATCATTCCAGTTAATGGAGAACCATTATTCTTAGGCTCAACAATTGGAGCAATCTCCGATAACTCAGTATTCTGGACAAGCAATGGAATAGATTACTACTTAACTAGTAAGACTTTAGATGCCAGTGAAATGATGACAATTGCAGAAAGTTTAGAGAATTCATCAAATTTAGTTGCAGGACTAAAATAGTTGATATATAATATATACCCATGAAGAGGTGTAGTTATGAAAAACAAAATCAATAGTATAAGCGCATTATTATCTGCGTTTGAATCTCGCAACGAACAACTGCACGACGAGATAAAGAAGAATGAAGAAGCAATAGAAGAAATGAAAGCTGAACTAGCTGGACTTTTAGAAAGTGAATCGATTGAAGCTAATACTCAATCAAAAATAGAAATGGTTGCTTAACCATTTTTTATTTGTCTATACATCCATTTTATGTTATATTATTAACAGGTGAATTAAGATGAAGAAGAAACAACAAAAAAGAGAAAAAGAAAAATTTGTTAGTACTGAGATAAAACAAAATAAAATGGCTAATGAGGATTATCAAAAAATAAGAGCGTTCGTAATTGTTCTTGTAATCGTTCTTGCTTTAGTTGGATTACTATTCTTATTTAATGGTAAAGTTGTAACTAAAGATTTAGATGATAATAAAACTACAACTACTACAGAACCATCATATGATGAGAGCATCATATTAGGGGACGAAATATTTAACAAAGGTGATAAAGAATACATGGTATTATTCTTTGATTCAAATAATAAAGAAAATGGCTTTTTATTTAGTGGATTACTTAATGGCTATAGAGGAACAAAAAAAGTGTATGGAGTAGATAAAGCTAATAAAATGAATGCTAGTCATTTTAAAGAAACAAGCGAAAATGAAAAC
>CAYWFZ010000074.1:0-4565 GCA_964458035.1 uncultured Muribaculaceae bacterium
AAAATTTGGAGTAAGTGAAAACTTGCTTAATATATATGTAAATAAAGGATACATTGTTATAAATAATGATAATGCAAGTATTATCTCTGATGAGTTTGCTGTTAGATTGTTTTTATCAGTTTTAGGCGATAATTATTTATTTGCTAAGAAAATTGCCAGAGATGTATGTTTAAAGTTTTCTTCATTCTATCTTGGAATGCTTATTTCTTTATATGATGGTGACTTTGATCAAGCAAGAGTAAATATTGATAAAATGAAGAAAAATGAGTTATTTTCTGATAGAAAAGATGAAATACTTTTATATGACTTTATTTTGAATAATAATGAATATGAATTCAAGTTACCTTACGAGGATAATGAATATTTAAAATCTGTTATTTTACTTGTAAAAAAGTATATTAAACTTAGACAATTCAAGATAGCCTCGGATATTTTATCTATTGTACTTGAGAAAGAAAATTCAACTACATTAATGATTCTTTCTAGAACTTTAGAAAATGTACCATCTCAAACAAAATATTTGGTTGATGATAATTATCAAGTAAATGATAAGGTTACATATGAAGGGCTTGCTTCTTTAGAAAGAAGATTAATTATTTCATATGAAATGGGAGATTATATAACTTTAGAAAAGACAGCTAATATACTAGCAAATATTATGCATGATGATTTGTTTATTAGAAATATTATTAAATTAATTGAATTACTAAATAAATTTAAAAGTGATGATACTTGTATATTAAGACATAGTGTAAATGAGCCATATGGGTATTCTGATAAGGATATTGAAAAGGGGATAAATACTTATGAACTTTATGATGTGTATGAGAGTATATTAAATCTTATTAGTAATTCACAAGGAATTTTTAGTATAAAAACACATATGTATAAAATTATTCTTGATGATATAATGGATGCTAATAAAAGGAATTTAAAACATGTAGTTGCATCGGGAATAGGTTTTGAAGAAGCTGGGGATTTACTTGATAAATATACTGAGTTAGTAGATGTGGGAAAAACTAATGATGCTCGAGCTTTACTTGATAAAAATAATTCATGCTTAAATAATTATGACTATTTAATTAAAGAAGTTGATACGTTAGCAGCTAATAAAGATGAACAGACAAGGATAAATGACTTGTGTAATTATGCTGATAGTCTAAACGATCCATATGTTACTATAAACAATTATCAAGTAGCATTACAACTACAAACGAAGAAAGATCCAATATTTTATATAAAGATAGCAGCAGCTTATGAAGAACTTGGCAATTATGCTGAGGCTTTACATATTCTAGAAGATGCTGAAGCTATTTATGCCATACCAGATACTTATTTAAAAATGATGGAATTATTTATAAGATGTTCAAGATTTGATAAAGTGTTAGAGTATCATAGAAAATATGAAACGTATTATCCAGAAGTAAATAGTTATGATTATTATCTCGTAAGTATTGCCTATATGAATTTGGGTAGATATGAAGAGGCAATGGCTGCGCTTGATATATCTGAAGATATTAATCATGAGATTAATAATATTATACAAACTTATGATAAGGAAAAAAGTATTTTGCGTTCTCTTATTAAGAAAGAAAGTGTTTCATATTATGGAATAGATGATTTTGTATCTTTTGAAATAGATGATATAGATCAAGATATAATTGTTATGTTAGATGAGTACTTAAGAAAAACGGGAAATGATATAAAAAAGTTTATTCTCAAGAACTTAACCCAATTTTCTAATATAGAGGATACCTTAATGTATTTGTTAAATATTGTAAAGATTTTAATTTTATCTCCAGAAGATAACAGAGAGTCAATTGATTTTGTTGATGGAATGATAAAAAAATATGATGCTCAAGATTCGGTAAAAAAGAAAGTACTTGAAAAAATCGCGATTTATAAAAGTGCTGTTAAATTATAAGAAAACTATAAATTAATATAGTTTTTTTTAATGGTTTGTTATATAATTTTATATAGAATAGGGTGATTATATGGAAACTATTATTATTGGAAAACCAGCAGTTAATATTTATTTACCTTTACAGGAATTTCCAGCTGAGGGAGACGTTTTCTTAATAAAGAATAAGAATGAGTCAGTTGGTAATGTTGGTGCTACTTCGGCTTGCCTTCTTGCTAAATGGGGAATGAATGTTCATTTTACCGGGGTTGCAGGAAATGATGCTTATGCAGAAAAAATCAAGGACACATTTAAATCATTTAAAGTTGAATCGAAGTTTATGGAAACTGATTTTGAATCAAACACTGCTGTTAACTATCATATTCTTAATGCTAAAACTGGTGTTGTAACAAAAGTTTTATATAACGATACAGAAAGTGCTTTAAAAAAATATAAATACGACTTTGTACCTAATTTTGCTATTATAGATGGGTCTGAACTTGCTGGTGCTCATGCTCTTTTAAATAATAATGGTTCCGTTAAAACCGTATATTATGGTAGAATTGGTGATAAAGATTCAATAGCTTTGTCAAAGAGATGTACTTGGGCAGTAGTTACAGAGAAGTTTGCTGAAATGATGACTAAAGCCGAAATTGATGGATCTGCTGAAGGTTATGTTAATTTATATCAAAAAATAGTTGATGCTTCTGGTAAGAGTAATTATATAGTTTTACTTAATAGTCATAAGATTCTTTATTGTGTTGATGGCAAAGTTAAAATGCTTCCAGAAATGAAAATAAATATTGTTGATGCTTCTAGTTTTGATTCAATATTTGTTGGTGCTTTATCATTTGCTTTAATGAATGAAATAGCGATTGATGACTCTATTAAACTTGCTAATACAGCAGCTGCTATTTCTTTATCAAAAATTGGAGAAGTTGATTCAATTCCAGAAATAGACGATGTATTAGATAATTCGGGATTACGCGAAAAACTTGGTTTAACAAAGAAAGCTGATAACACTTCTAAAACGCCTGCTGAAATTGCGCCACTTAATCCGGATGTTAATGTTCAAGTTAACAATAGCACAGAAGCTCAAATGCAAGTAGTAAATGAAGCTACAGAACAAATGAGTGCTGCATTTAATTCAATGCCTGATGTTAATAATAATTATACTCAAGATGTTAATACTAATGGTGGGGGCTATAGCGCTATGCCTCAAGTACCACAAGAAAGTGGAATACCGTCGCAACAATTAAATAATGAGAATATGAATGCACAAGTAGCAAGTGTTCCTCAAGTACAAGAAAATGCTGTACTTGATACAAATAATCAGGGAAATGTATAAACAAATTGATCCATTTATGAAAATATTACCACAGTTAGATGTCCATGGGTTTACTGAGGACACCGTCATGACTGTGGTAAATGACTTTATAAATGATTGTTATAAATTAAAGTATAGAAAAATAGTTGTTGTTCATGGTAAGGGACAGGGTATTCTTAAAAAAAAGATACACGATAGTTTAAGAAAAAATAAAAAGGTATTAAGGTATTACTTGTATAATTTCAATATTGGTTGTACAATAATTGAACTTGATTTGTAAAGGAGGGTTCCTTATGTTTGTTGATGAAGTTACTTTAAAGGTAAGTGCTGGAAAAGGTGGAGATGGCTGTACATCTTTTAGAAGAGAAAAATATATTGAAATGGGTGGACCTAATGGTGGTTCTGGTGGTAAGGGTGCATCTATTGTTTTTGTAACAGATCCAGGGCTTAAAACCTTAGTTGATTTAAAAATGATGAAACATATTAAAGGTGATAAAGGTGTAAATGGCAAAGGCAGCGAAAAGAATGGGGCAAATGCTGATGATGTTATTATCAAAATACCTATGGGAACAACTATTACTGATGTTTCTACCAATACTGTACTTGCTGATTTAACTAAGAGTAATGAAGAATATGTCGTTTGTAAGGGTGGTAGAGGCGGAAGAGGAAATAAAGCTTTTGCTACTCATGAAAATCCGGCACCTCGTTTAAGCGAACTTGGTGAGCCAGGGGAAGAAAAAATTATTAAGTGTGAACTTAAAGTGCTTGCTGATGTTGGATTAGTTGGTATGCCAAGTGTTGGTAAAAGTACGATTATAAGTATGATAAGTAATTGCAATGCTAAAATTGGTGCTTATCATTTTACAACATTAAGTCCTAATTTGGGGGTTGTTAAGTTAAGCGATGGTTCATCGTTTGTTATGGCTGATCTTCCAGGATTAATTGAAGGTGCATCTACTGGCGTAGGTCTTGGACATAAATTCTTAAGACATGCTATGCGTACTAAAGTAATTGCTCATGTTATCGATATGGGTGGCTCTGAAGGAAGAAATCCAATAGATGACTATGAGAGTATTTTAAATGAGTTAAAGTCTTATGATGAGGCTTTAATAAATAAACCAAGCGTTGTTATTGCTAATAAAATGGATATGGATGGTGCAAGTGAAAACTTAGAAAAGTTTAAGGATAAATATAAAGATGTTGAAGTGTACCCTGTATGTGCTATTTTAGAAGAAGGGTTAGAGCCATTAATAAAAAGACTTGGGGAAATGGTAAAAGAACTAGATGAGGTTGTCTTATATGATGAAAATGCTTTAAAAGAAAGCCATATACTATATA
>CAYWFZ010000075.1:0-4418 GCA_964458035.1 uncultured Muribaculaceae bacterium
AAATTGTTCTAAATTAGTAATCCTATTATTATCTACATCAGTCCAATAAAAAGTATAACCATAATTTAATTCTTGATCACCATTAGCAAAATATTTTGTATCTACACCATTACTAATAACAAATAATTGGATATATTTATAAAGTCCTATATAGGAATGTCTTTTATATCTTTTTATTTGATTAAAAGCTTCTTTCATGTCATTTCCTCTTCTTTTTAATTCAATTTGAACAAGAGGAAGTCCATTTATAAGAATAGTAACATCATATCTATTAACATATTTGCCTTCTACAGTTGTTTGATGCGTAACTTGAAAGATATTTTTACACCAATCATTTTTATTAAATAATTCTATATAAACTTTTGAACCGTCATCTCTTTCTATGAATTGTTTTTGCCTTAACTCATTTGCACTTTGATAGACGCCTTTTCCAGATATCTTTACCATCAATTTTTCAAATTCTTTATCAGATAGAGGCTTATTATTTAATTCAATTTTATTGTGTTTGTTAACCTGCTCCCTAAAATTACTTTCTAGATCTTTTACATCATTTATTTGTACTTTTTGATATCCTTGTCTAACAAGTTGATCTATCATTCTATCTTCTAATCTTGCTTCACTTTCATAATTACTCATAGCTTCACCATCTTCTAAAAAATACTTACATTTAAATTATAGCACGAAAACTAGAAATAATTAATTCTAAGTTATTTTTCGTTTATGGTTTATTTAAAGTTAGCATTAATAAAAAAAAATATCTTTTTTATCACAATATTACAATTAAAATAAAGCAAATAATTTTTTTCATATTCATAAAAATAAGTAGATAATTATATGCAACTAATATTTACAACACATGACAGTATATAAAATTTTATAATTCTAGACTTTGCATATCAACATTTTTATAGTTTAAACATTTGTTATAATCAAACTTATTTACATCATAAATAATAGCCTTAGGAAATTTTATTTTCTCCTCAGCATCAAAATGTTTATACGGACACATCCATATTAAATAATCTATTTCGGAATTCTGAACTACTTGAAGCATGTTTTTATCAAGCCACCAGATATGTGGAGAAGCATAAAATCTTTCACCAACATAAGCTGGCCTCTTATTATCAAAACATTCTACATAAGGCGAAGACTCATCAAATATAAAAAATATAATCTTAAACCCAGGATGATTTTGTTTATATCTGGTAATTTTGGTGATATGTTTTTCTACAACTCTCCTAAAATTATTTATATAAAAATCATAATTATGGTCATCATTTTCTCTAAGCCCGCTGTCGGGAACAATTAATAAATTTCCCTTTTCGGCTACTTCTTTAAAAATCTCATTAATATTAATCAATTCATTAATGATTTGACTCTCACGTTCATTATGCCTATTAATAATTCTTCCTTTTTCATCAATATATGCATGATCATCGATTCTCATCACATCCATCATTAATTTTAATCTGTCATTATAAAAATCAGGAGGTAAGTCTTTTTTTGAAGATGTATCTACCCAGCTTTTCCATTTTTTTCTATTGTGAACAGCATTATATATCCTTTTATTCTTACAATTAAAAGGTAATAGAAGAAACTCATTATGTTTTAAATTAAGAAAATCTTCTATTATTCTTATCTCTTTATCATATCTATTCAGAAAATCTCCCCCAAATCAAAAATATCTATAAATTACCATAACAAAAATCCTCAAACAAATCTAACTATCGACGTATAATATCATCTTTTGTTATTTTATCATCCAAACGTCTTAATTGTTCTTCTGCTGAAACCATTTTACAAATCGTTATAATAAAATTGGCAGCACTAAGAAAAAAATAAATGGTAATGGGAATAGTAATATAAAGTATAATCTTTAATATTTTAAAACTATCAGCAAAAAAATTTAAAGAAATAAAAGAAATAATATCAATAAATCCAACGTACATTAGACTTCTAAATGAATAATTAAAAGAGCTCAACAAAGAATTTTCTTTCAACAACTTCAATACAAGTGAATCTTGTGACTGATGTATCATAACATAAATAGAAGATATAAAACCTATTAAAATTGACATAAAGGTAATGATATTAGCTATAGTACTATCAAGATGAATGCTATAATCAAAAAACTGCGTTATATCTAAATAATCCAAAACAGCCAAAAATATAATTGAAATTATTGTTAAAATAATAATAATAATCTTTTTTAATTCCACTTAATCACCAATTTCTACTTAAAATATATGTTTTCTTTGTATTTTGTAGCTATACATTTTAAAAGTTCTGAAACATTTAAAGGCTCTCCCTTAACAAATGGAAGAAAAATTGTATCATGAATTCTTAAATCCATATAATCTGTTATTTGCATAGATGACTTTTCATCGGGAGCAAATCCTAATTCAAGATTTTTAACATCACTATTATTTGCTAAATCTTCAAAAATATCATAGTCGTCACTTTCGATTTTAATAAACTTTGAAGAATTAGCCACTGAAAACTTAATGTCTATTATTGAAGAATTAACAGCTAAAGCAGCATCTAATACCCTACAAATCGAAGTTTTTTTATTATATAACTTGTTACTTTCATCATTAGAATTATTTACCAAAGGCTTCTTTATATGAATTCTAATTTTTTTTAGTTTATATCCTTTTATAAAACTTTTTTTCGCAACATTTTGAATTGATACAAGACTAATCTGCTTTTTTACAAAATAAGAAAAAAAACTTTCCAATCCTCTTGTCCCAAAGGCATATACATTACGCTGCATTGCCAATACTTTTTTATAAGCATCATATTCAACACATAAAACTTCTGAAATCGTTTCATCATCATTTAATACTATTTTTCTAGATTTTCCAAACCCATCAGTAATAAAAGGAATGGTTGAAGATCTACTTTTGAAAAAAACTAACTCCCATAATTCAGTTTCATTATTATAATTTATATCACTTAACACTATTGATTCACCATTATAATCAATCTTTCTTTTTTGAACATCCGTTTTTGACAAAAAGTCTAGCAATTCACCAATATCCAAATTTGCTAAGGTTTTAGTATTATTTTTACCATCTACATCAACGTAGGTACACAGATTATAATATTCAACAGTAATTGCCTTTTTATTTATTCCAGCTTTCATATAACATACAACTCCATAAATAAATTCTATCACATTATTCCCAACTTTAAAATACAATATATTATTCTCATAAAAAATAACAAAATAATAAAACAAAAAGTTGATAACTAAAAAGTTATCAACTTTTATATTCTTACACTCATAAGATTACTTGAAGAGTATCTTTTTAATCCCCTATAGAACACAATAAATGCAAGTCCCACTAGAAGTAAACATACTCCCAAATTAATCATAAGTAAATATGGATTAAAATCAATTAATACTTTAACTGGTATATAGTTAGTTATACCTACTGGTATTATTGTAAATAATAACCATTTAGTTATACCTTTAAATATACCATCTGGATATGTCGCAAAGTTAACCATCAAACTATTTCCTACATCACTTATCATCTCAGAATTATTAAACCAAAAACTCAAACTATTTAATATTACTGATACAGCAGTTAACATTAAACCTCCTGTAATACAAAATAATATATAAAGAATAAATGTTTTAATACTAAATCCATATATAAAGTAAACTATTAAGGCATATGCTATATCTCCTAAAGCAGATACTTCAACATCAGATGTAATACAGGATAAAAGTACATTCTTAGGTTGAACTATAAAAGCATCTAGTTTACCACTGTTAATAGTTTCAGATAATGAGTAACACTTCTTAAAGAAAAAGTGTGATACTCCATATACTCCAGCTGCCATCCCCCATAAAAGTAATACTTGTTTAAATGTGTATCCTCCCATTTCACTTCGAAGTGAGAATAGCACAATCCACTGTACAATCATACAAGAGTTATTAAGAATCATAAATATTATATTAGATATAAATGTTACTTTATTTAGCATTTCTCTCATCACTGCATATTTAATCGAAAGCATTGTAACATTAATTTGATTTCTAACCTCCGTTAACATTGATTCTCCTCACCCCTTTCTTATAAGTTAAGTAACAAATTATGTATGTAATAAATATATAAATCACTTGAGCTATTATGACTTGTATTGCTTTTCCCCATGAAAAATCTACAAATAATTTTGCTGGTCCATAACTAACAACATATACTGGACTAAAGTATAAAATACTTTGTAAAAACTTAGGAAAGTATTCAATTGGAAATATAGTACCTAAAATAAGTATAAACTTACTATAAAGCCAATAGAATGGTCCAGAATCTTCAATAAAGAAAGCAATTAGTCCAATAAATATTATCAAAAGTGAACTAATAACAGATGCATTAATAGCAGTTAATATAATAACTAATGCACTC
>CAYWFZ010000076.1:0-4103 GCA_964458035.1 uncultured Muribaculaceae bacterium
GAACTCAATAATGAGTTCAATTTGATATCTCTTAGTTAACAGAATCTTTTAATTTACTTCCAGCTTTAAATGAAACAACATTCTTAGCAGGAATTTTCATTGGTTCTTTAGTTAATGGATTGATTCCTTCTCTTCCTTCTCTTCTCTTAGATGAGAAAGTACCGAATCCTACTAAAGCTACTTTACCATCTTTTTTAAGACCAGTTTCGATTCCTTTCAACATAGCATCTAATGCTTTTGCAGCAGCAGCTTTGCTTAAATCTGCTTCAGCAGCAATAAATTCTACTAATTCAGTTTTTGACATAATAATTACCTCCACGTATAGTATTTTCTAGTAGGCATGTACCCTACATATAAAATGTACCAAATCGTTTAAAAAAAAGCAACAAAAAAAGCAAAAAAGTGCTGAAAATATGTACTTTTTTGCCTAAAAAATAGCATTTTTAACAAAAATCAGAAAAAAATCCATCATTTTTCACTTAAAATTTTTTCTCTTTTTTCTCCATATCCAAGCTCGATAGATATAGCATTTAACTCTTCTTTGTGTCTCTTGCGGCATTTATAATTGCCCTTCATTATATATTCTTTATCAAGTAAATAAGCATGAATTCTTTCAAAATCAGCTTTATATTTATTAAAAATCTTTTTATCATTAGACTTAACTAAGAAATACCCATTCTTATTTCTTTTTATAAGAGTATTTTCTCCCTTACAATCAAGCTCAGTTAAAGTTAATCCTACATCACTTAACTTATTCTTCAAATTATTAAATGACATATCATAGCCTCGTAAACGAGTCTGAGATAAATCATCTATATTATCTAAGAATATTTCATATAATCTAGTTAAATAATCCTTTTTATCTCTTTTCTTAAAAAACATTCTCTACATCCAGCTTTCTCAATCAGATAAAAGAAAAAGTAAAGCAATTACTTTACTTTTTAGAAGCGCTACTCTTTTTCGAATAACTCTTTCTAGCAGTTCCACTCTTAGATCTAGTATTTCTTGGTTTATTATTTACTTTTTTCTCTACTACTTCTTCCTCAGTATTTTCAATTGCATTTACAACTTCATCTATAGCTTGTGAAACTTCGTCTTCCTCTAAAGAAGATTCAATTTCATCTACTTCATTAACAGGTTCGATAATTTCTTCAATACCTGATACATCTTCAATTATTTCTTCCTCTTCTTCTTGCTCTACCTCGTCAACCATTACATCTTCTTCTATATCAGTTGTATCATCAACTAATTCTTCACGTAAATCCTCTAAGATATCTTCATTAGTTGTCGCATCTTGTGGTACACGCATCATCGTTATTTCAGACTCAATATCAGCGTCATCATTAACCTCAATTCTTCTAACTTCTCTTTCAACAGGAAGTATTTCTTGAGTTTTATGCTTTTTAGCTTGTTCTTCATAATACTTACGATGAGCAGAGCCCTTAATTTTTTCTCTACTAATAGGTACAATACCAATAACTGGAAGTCCAGTAACTCGTTCAATATCTTCTTCATTTTTAATAGTTGTATCAAAGTAGAATATTACAAATATAACAGCAATACTTATGAATGCACCTGCTATAGTAGCGATACCTATAATCTTCATAGTTGACGTACTAGAAGCAACCTCTGTTATTTCTGCTTTATCAATTATACTAATATTTTCAATTTTATATATTTCTTGTATTTCTTCTGAGAATACTTCAGCTATCTCATTAGCTATATCAGCCGCTCTAGAAGAATCCGGATCAGTTACACTTATTCTTAAAATAGAAGTATCGGTTACTTCTCCAACAGAAACACTGTTAGCTAAAGCTGCGTACTCAATATCTAAGTTAAGTTTTTGAATAACTGTTCTTAAAACTCTTTTACTCTTTATAATTTGTCCATAAGTTGAAACAAGAGACTTATTTATCTGCAAATCAGAAGCTGTAATAGATGCATTCTCATTTGTTTGATTTAAAAGTATTGTTGTATAACTAGTATACTCAGGCACTCTAAATCTATTTACATAAATACTTGATAAGCAAAACGCAATAGACATAGCAAATATTATATATATTATCTTAGATTTAAAATAGCCAAGTAGTTGTCCAATATCAATTTCTTCCATCTACAATTACCTCCTATTCATAATAACTATCATAATATTTACTATAGTAACCCTTATTAGTTGAAGGCACTTTGTTAAATATTACACCCGCTATTTTTGCATTAACTGCTTCTAATGACTTAACACTTTTCTTTAACATATCTGTAGGAGTAGTTTTGTAAGCTGCTACTATTACAGTTGTATCAACATATTTAGTAACAATTAGAGAGTCAGATAAACCTATAACTGGAGGACAATCGAATAATATTACATCATAATCATCTTCTAGCATAGAAATTACATCTCTCATCTTCTGACTTTCTAAGAGTTCACTTGGATTTGGAGGTACAGTTCCTCCAGGAAGTAAATATACTCCTTTTAATTTAGTTTTAATTGTCTCTATCTTAACACCATCTAAATCAGATATTAAAATATTAGAAAGTCCTTTATTATTTGAAACACCGAATATTTCATATTGTCTTCCTCTACGCAAATCACAATCAATTATTAAAACTTTCTTACCAGTTGATGCATAACTTTGTGCAAGACATGCAGTAATAAAACTTTTTCCCTCTCCAGGTGCAGTACTAGTAAGCATTATCTTAGTATTTTTACTATCAACTATTGAAAACTCTAGATTAGTTCTAACAGTTTTAACTGCTTCCGCAACTCTAGATTTTGGATTAGAAAGTAACTCTAACTCTTCTATCATATATAAAACCCTTCCTACTTTTTTTATTTGTTCTACCCCTAAATCATAACCATTATAACATATTTAATTTTAAAATTAAACAATTTATTTTAAACTATATCATCATTGCGTATAACTCTTGCAAAGTTATTAGCAGTTATATCAATAAAAGTGTCTTCTGAAACAATCTTTTTTAACTTTTTTTCAATTTTAGGAATTAAATCATTATGATTATCATGATCACTATGAATATCACTTCCAACAAAACTTATTAAATTATTCTTTAATAACTTAACTGCCATTTTCTTAGCCTTAGTACCATAATTACCAACTAAGCTAGAAGCATTAATTTGCATTAACACTCCCATTTCACGTAATTCCATAAAAAAGTTTATATCATTGTAATATGCTGTATATCTCTCGGGATGAGCAAGTATTGGTGTTATACCATTTGAAATAAGTTCAAAGAATATTGATTTTATATTATTCATTTTGCTATACATCGGTATTTCAATAAGTAAATATCTTGAATCATTAAGGGTACTTATTAACCCTTTCTTATATAGATCAAGCATCTCCGTATTACAGTACACTTCATTGCCTAAGAACACATTAATATTATATTCTTCCTTAGCAAATTCAATGATTGGCTTAATAATACTCAAATTATTTTGTTTGCTTGATGTAAAACGACTATCTAAAATATAATGAGGAGTAAATATAATATCTGTTACCCCGTTTTCATATGCATTTTTCAACATATTCTTTGTAACTTCTATTGATTTAGCCCCATCGTCTACTCCGGGTAAATAATGACTATGTAAATCTCTCATAATTATCTCCTATTCTTATCAAATACTGTATGAGTTGCCTGTGTAGGTGTTGCAGTAGTTGTTTGGTAATAAACACTTTTAGTAGTTGTTGTCGTGGTCTGAAGACCTCTAGTAGTTGTAGGTGCTGTCGTTCTCTTTAACTTGCCATCATTATATTTATCAAAAAAATTAACAATAAGTAAAATACAACCACCAACAATCAAAATTAAAACAATATAAGTAATTATACTTTTATAATCTACTTTAACCTTGGTATTTTCCATATTTTCTTCCATATGAGAAGCAATTGATTTAGATAAAGTCTTCGCATCTTCTGTTACAGCTGTATCTTCTTCCTTTTTCTTAGCAACAACCTTTTTTACATTTGTATTAATTGTTACTACTTCCTTACCAATATTTAATTTCTCTTTCTTATCTTTTTCCATACGAACACCCTCTATTCTATTAATAATTATAATGTAACAAAGGAGTTTTTTCAATAAATATT
>CAYWFZ010000077.1:0-3942 GCA_964458035.1 uncultured Muribaculaceae bacterium
ACACTTGATTCAGCTAAGAACCAAATGATTACTAGATTCTTCGATAAATTTAGATATGACCTTGCAAAGGTTGGACGTTATAAATTCAATAAGAAGCTAAATGTTTTAGATCGTTTACTTGGAATGACTATTGCCGAAGATATTAAAGATGGCAAAAAGACAATTTGCGAAAAAGGTACTGTAATTGATAAAACTATGCTTGAAACATTAAGACCAATATTTAAAGATGGCTATAATGTTAAAGAAATAACTATTAACGAAGAACTAGATCAATATAACAAAGTACAAACAGTTAAAATAGTTGATCCAAAAGATGAAAAGAAAACTATTACTATTATTGGTAATGATCAATCAATTGATTCTCGTAGATTAACAGTATCAGATGTATATGGTGCTGTAAGTTACTATCTTGATTTACTTGCAGGATTTGGTTCAGTTGATGAAATTGACCATTTAGGTAATCGTCGTGTAAGACAAGTTGGAGAATTAATTCAAAATCAATTTAAAACAGGTATTGCTCGTATGGAAAGAGTTATTCGTGAAAGAATGACTACTCAAGAGTTAGATGCCATAACTCCAAAAACATTAATAAATATACGTCCAGTTACTGCAGCTATGAAAGAGTTCTTTGGTTCGAGTCAATTATCAAAATTCATGGATCAAATTAACCCAATTGCTGAGTTAACAGACAAACGTCGTTTATCATCTTTAGGACCTGGGGGGCTATCTCGTGATAGAGCCGGAATGGATGTTCGTGACGTTAACGTATCACACTACGGAAGAATTTGTCCTATTGAATCTCCAGAAGGAGCAAACATTGGACTTATAACTTCTCTTGCAAGTTATGCAAAAATAAATGAATATGGATTTATAATGACTCCATATAGACGTGTAGTTGATTGTCATGTTACTGATGAAATAATCTATATGACAGCTGATGAAGAACAAGATTATTACATTGGACAAGCAACTATTACAATGGATAATAAAAATAACATAATTGAAGAAGAACCAGTTTGTCGTTACAATGGGGACAACGTTACAACAACAAAAGAGAAAGTTAATTTTATCGATGTTGCTCCAAGTCAAATTGTTTCAATTACAACAAGTATTATCCCATTCTTGGATCACGATGATGCAACTCGTGCCCTAATGGGTTCGAACATGCAACGTCAAGCTGTTCCATTAATAAAGACTGAGGCACCTTTAATTGGTACAGGTGTTGAATATATTGCAGCTAGAGATTCAGGAAGTACTATAGTTTGTAAAGCTGACGGTGTAGTAGAATATGCCGATTCAAAGAAAATAGTAGTTAAGACTGCTAAAGATAAAGATGTTTACTACTTAGCTAACTTCGAAAGAAGTAATGCCGAGAGTTGTATAAACCATTCTCCAATCGTATCTGCAGGAGATAAAGTTCATAAGGGCGAAGTTATCGCTGATGGACCATCTACAGATAAAGGAGAACTAGCTTTAGGTAAAAACATGGTTGTAGCATTTATGACATGTAATGGTTATAACTATGAGGATGCTGTTGTATTAAATGAAAGAATTGTAAAAGACGATATTTATACAAACTTACATATCGAACATTATGATATTGATTGTCGTGATACAAAGCTTGGACCTGAAGAGATTACTAGAGATATTCCAAATGTATCAGAAGAAGCTCGTAAGAACTTAGATTCTGAAGGTATAATTCGTATTGGTACAGAAGTTAAAGAAGGAGATATCCTAGTTGGTAAAGTAACTCCAAAAGGTGTTCAAGAATTAACAAGTGAAGAAAAACTTCTACATGCAATATTTGGTGAGAAGACTCGTGAAGTTAGAGATACATCTTTGCGTGTTGCTCATGGTGCAGATGGTATTGTTCATGATGTTAAAGTATATACTAAAGAAAATAGTGACGAATTACCTGCAGGTGTATCTAAAGTCGTTCGTGTATATATAGTACAAAAACGTAAGATACAAGTTGGAGATAAGATGTCAGGACGTCATGGTAATAAAGGTGTTGTGTCACTTATATTACCAGAAGAAGATATGCCTTACATGCCAGATGGTACTCCAGTAGATGTAGTATTAAATCCACAAGGTGTTCCATCACGTATGAATTTAGGACAAATTCTTGAGTTACACTTAGGTATGGCAGCTAAGAAGTTAGGTGTACACGTTGCAACTCCAGTATTCGATGGTGCAACAATCGATGAAATATATGAAATGATGGAAGAAGCTGGAATGGATCATGATGGTAAAACTGTTCTATATGATGGTAAAACAGGTGAACCATTCGAAAATAGAGTTTCTGTTGGTGTCATGTATATGATTAAACTACACCACATGGTAGATGATAAACTACATGCTCGTTCAACTGGACCATACAGTTTAGTTACACAACAACCACTTGGAGGTAAAGCTCAATTTGGTGGACAAAGATTCGGAGAAATGGAAGTTTGGGCACTATATGCTTATGGTGCAGCTCATGTACTACAAGAAATCATGACAGTTAAATCCGATGATGTAAACGGTCGTGTTAAAGTATATGAAGCCCTAGTAAAAGGTAAAACTATTACTACAGCAGGCGTTCCAGAGAGTTTCCGAGTACTTATAAAAGAATTCCAAGCATTAGGATTAAATATCGAAATGCTAGATTATAATGATGAAATCCATGATTTAAGAGAATTAGAAGCTGACGATGATGATGCTGGTGAAGCATTAACTATTGATGAAATAGATGTAAATACTGGTGAGGTTAAAAAGAAGGAATCAATTATTCCGGATGTAGAGCCTCCAGAAGACGTTAGTGTTGAAGATGCAGACACAGAAGATGAATTCGACAGTGATTTAGATGAGGAAATGCCAAGCGACGATGAAATAATGGCAATGGAACAAGGTTTTGAAGGAGGGGAAGAATAATGTTAGAAGTTAACAACATTAAAGGAATTAAAATTAGCATAGCTAGCCCTGAAAAAATACGTGAATGGTCTTATGGTGAAGTAAAGAAACCTGAAACTATTAATTATCGTACTTTAAAACCAGAAAGAGATGGTCTATTCTGCGAGAAAATTTTTGGACCAACTAAAGATTATGAATGTTCTTGTGGAAAGTACAAAAGACTAAGATATAAAAATGTAATATGTGATAGATGTGGAGTAGAAGTTACAAAATCCAAAGTACGTCGTGAACGTATGGGACATATTGAACTTGCTTCTCCATGTTCACACATTTGGTTCTTTAAAGGTGTACCTTCAAAGATGGGGCTTGTTCTAGATATGTCTCCAAGAGACCTAGAAGAAGTACTATATTTCGTAAGTTATGTAGTAATTAATCCAGGTAATGTACCTCTAGAAAAGAAGCAAACTTTATCTGATAAAGAGTATCGTGCATATTATGAAAAATATGGAGATGCTTTCGAAGTAGGTATGGGAGCAGAAGCTATTAAAAAACTACTTCAAGAAGTTGATGTCGACGCAGAAGTAGAAGCATTAAGAAAAGAATTAGATGGCGCAACTGGACAAAAACGTGTAAGATTAGTTAAAAGACTTGATTGCCTTGTTGCATTCCAAGAAAGTGGAAATAAACCTGAGTGGATGATTCTAGATGCAATCCCAGTAATTCCACCAGATTTAAGACCAATGATCCAACTTGATGGTGGTCGTTTTGCTACATCAGATTTAAATGACTTATATAGACGTATTATTAATAGAAATAATCGTTTAAAGAAATTACTTGAACTTGGAGCACCTTCAATAATTGTTCAAAACGAAAAACGTATGCTTCAAGAAGCAGTTGACACATTATTTGATAATGGACGTCGTGGAAGAAGTGTTACATCAGCAACTTCTAGACCTTTAAAATCATTATCTAGCATGTTAAAAGGTAAACAAGGACGTTTCCGTCAAAACTTACTTGGTAAACGTGTTGACTATTCAGGACGTTCAGTTA
>CAYWFZ010000078.1:0-3696 GCA_964458035.1 uncultured Muribaculaceae bacterium
AAAGATTAAATAGTAAATATATTGAATATATGGAGTTCTTCGGTGTTGGTAAGTTACCGGAAAAAGTTAAGTTTGTTATTTACAATGATCTTGGGGTGTTTAGAGAAAAGATGATAAGCAGTTATGGATATGTTAATGAAACTACTGTCGGACATGCAAAGGATAATTTAGTTGAAATATTAACTTTAAATGAGCGTAAGAAAGTTGAGATACATAAAAATAGTATAGAAGAAACAATTATCATGACTTTTGCTCATGAATTACTTCATATTTTTCATACATTTTATAAGGGAAATAATAAAAGTTCTTGGTTTGCTGAAGGTTTAGCAATAAACTTAGGAAGTCCTAGATATGAATTAGGTTTAATAGATTGTACAGTAGAAGACTTAATAAATAAAAAGGGAAAGTCGCGACATTACTATGCTATGGTCAAATATATGTTAGAAAATATGCCTCACGAAAAAATTCTTGAATATGCAAAAGACGACGATTTAGTAATGCAAGATACAGAAGAGATATATAATTCGACTAACGAATGGATTAAAAGGCTAGGAAAAAGCAATGTCAGATAAATACATTAATATAAATATTTCGTAAGTCTAACCAAACAGAAATGTTTGGTTTTTATGTTCTTGAAAACCCAAAAATAAAAATAAGTAATAAATATATCATAGAGGGGGGAATTATGAAAATAAAATAGATAAATAAAGCAATGTGCAAAAAATGAACTTTCCTAATAATGAGTAAATTAGGAAGTTCCGAATATGGTAATAAACTCGATGTATTATTGACAACTCCCATCTGCAATGTTAGTATACAAAATTAAGAAAGTGTGATTTTTTATGAAATATAAGAATTTGAAAATATTTAGTTTTGTATTATCAAGCGCATTATCTATGTCTTGCTTAAGCGGTTGTTCGGGAGATTCGACATATGATCCACTCGTATATCAAGAAGAAACAGGTGGAATAATGTCCAAACAATTTGATGTAGGAGAGCACTATATATCAGTACCAATGGAAGAAGATATAAGTGAATCCATCCACCAAATTAAAACCTATCCAGGGTATGAGGTAGTAGGTGCAAGTTATGGCTCTTATGGAGAGCTTACAGACTTCTATGCTGGAGGAACAATCCTATATAGGAATGTTTCCCCAGTTACATGCGAAACAAATCTATATGGTGAGAATGGAGAAATACCATATTTAGAATTTGGTACTCCTGTAGATTATACAGAAAATAATGTTGACGTTGATTCTGATATTCGCGACTTTAATGCTGGAGAACACGTTCTTTCTGTACCAATTGAGGCAGATGTTACAGATTATAACCACCAATATGATTATCATGAGGGTTATGAAATAATTGGTATTTCAGTTTCAGCATATGGTAGAACATTTAGTTACTATGCAGGAGGAGTTGCACTTTATAAAAATACTGTTCCAGTTCGTGTAAGTAAAACTGGTGATGATTATGCGTCATTCGGCGTACCTATTGAAAAAGAAAAAGAGTTAAAAAAGTAATTAAACCATGAAAATGGTTTTTTTCTATTTAATGGGTTAATTACAATAAGTTAATGTAAAATATCAAATATTATAGTATACTATAGTTATAGTAGGAGAATTGTTATGGTAAGATTGGTATATCACTTTTTTAGTGCAAATTGCTTTATCGCCTTCCTTATTTTATTAACGTTTATAGTTTTAATAAAAATGCATGATACAATCATATGGAAGACAAAATCAAATAAATTATGGAGAGTACTATGCCTAATTCCCCTAAATATATCTTTAGTTCATTTTTTAATTTTTAATCTTCATAAGTCTAATGATGAACTTTTTCATCTATTTGGCGTGATGTACTTAGTATCTTTATTATCTTTAATTTGGATTATTTTACCAAAGGGACGAATATATAAACGTACTACTCCTTTAATTTTAATTTTAGTAATTATTGAGTATTTCATGACTTTCTTTAATACTGTTATGCTAGAAAGTGTTCATAATTTAACTTACTTAAACTATGTTGACAGTTTTAATCAAACCATAAATATCTTAAAAAAAGAATATGTTTTAAATGAGCATAAAAAAATAGATTATGAAGAGTTATATAATAAATATATTTCAAGGATTGAAGAGGCCGAAGAGAATAAAGATGACCAAATGTACTTTAAGGCCATGTATGAATTTGCAAGTGAATTTAGAGATGGACATTTTAGTTTTGGAGTTAACATTTCATCGGAAGAAGACCTATATGAAAAATTAAAATATACGTTAGACTACTATGATAAAGATTATGGATTTGGTACTATTCTCTTATCTGATGGCAGGCTTGCTGCAATTTTAGTTGATGAAGACAGCGAAGCATATAATAAAGGTTTAAGAGATGGAATGATTATTACTAAAAAAGACAATGAACCCATTGAAAATCTAATTGAGAGTGTTATCACACCAATTCCGGCTTTGCCAGTAAATGAAGATAACAACCTATTAAAATCCATTTATTTGTTTGCAACTGGAAAAGAGACAATTTCTCTTTCATACATAAATGAATTTAATGAAGAAATAACTATTGATGTAACAAATCAAAATGAAGATTTAATCAGTACTAAAACTGATGATATTTATGGAAAAATATTCTATGAAGAGACAGAACTTAATAATTTAGCTATAAAAATGCTTGATAAAGATACAGGGTACATCTATATAGCAGATGAAATGTATAATGAATTTAAAGGTGCTGTTGGATACCTAATAAATGATTATACTTATTTAGAAAACATCCTTGCTGAAAAATTTAAAGATTTAAAAATGCAAGGAATGAAAGATTTAATTATAGATCTTCGTGGAAACAATGGTGGTTATTTTGGCGAAAGTGCTGCAATCGCATCTTTCTTCTCGGAAGAATCCTATACACTTGCACTTACAACAAAATATAATGGTAATTTATATGATAAAATAAAATTCAAAGGAAATGGTAAATATTCGAAATATAATGTTAAAGTGTTAGTTAACTCTAATACAGTGAGTGCTGGAGATGGCTTAACATATATATTATCAAAATGTCCCAATGTAGAAATAATTGGATTTACCAATTCAAATAATTCAAGTCAGTCTGTTGGTGGAATTATTTACTTATCAAATGGGTCATCATTTATTACATATCCAACTTATAAAACCTTAACAGAAGATAAAGAAATCATGATTGATACAGATGAAACAGGAACTGCTACGGTAAAACTTGATAAGAAAATAGAATTGAATCAAGAAAGTATTAAAGAAATATTTAATAGTGAAGGTGATTATCTTTTAGAGTATGCCCTTGATTTACTTAATTAATTAAATGTAGAAAAACAACTTATATCAGTTGTTTTTTCTTTTTCTTATATAAGTAAAATAATTTATTGAACTAATTATTTTTATTTGTTATAATTAGAGCAGGATAGGAAGTGTAGTTATGGTAGATTTTAGTCGTGCTGAAGGATCAAAGAATCATCGTGCCTCTTTTATTAAGACATCTACTAACGTTATTGACTTTGTTGAAGGACTTCAATCTAAATACAATAGCACATGGGAAAAACTAGAAGTAGTAAGAAAAGAAATGGCTGAAATAAAGGAAGAAACTATTCAACTTATAAAGAGCAATAAAATACATCTAGGAAAACAACTAGGTAGATGCGACAATAAAGAACTTAAT
>CAYWFZ010000079.1:0-3646 GCA_964458035.1 uncultured Muribaculaceae bacterium
GATGAGGTTGTCTTATATGATGAAAATGCTTTAAAAGAAAGCCATATACTATATAAATTTGATGATTCTAAGCCATTTACTGTAACGAAAGAAAATGGAGCTTGGGTTTTACATGGCAAAGAAATTGAAACTTTATTTGCTATGACCCGTTTCGATGAAGAAGAAGCTGTTGAAAGATTCGGCCGTAAACTTCGTGGCATGGGAGTTGAAGACGAACTTGAAAAGATGGGCGCAAAACGTGGAGACGAAGTAGTTATAAATGACTATGTATTTATATTCAAGGATTAATCCTTGAATTTTTTTTCTTCTTAATGTATAATAAGTCAGTCTTTAAAAAAGGGGGATTCTAGTATGAGTTTAGAGGAATTACTTGAATTTAGAAAACAGGTTGTAGAAAATAAAGAGAGATTGATGATTTTAAATCACAATTATAATTTAATGTTAGAAAAAAAACATAGTACAAAGGATAACAAAGAAAATGAATATGCAAAGAGAGTAAAGGATAGCAATGCTTATAAGATTATGAATTATCTTAGAATTATTGTGCCTTTACTTGTTGGAATGCTTTTAGTTGCAAATGTTATTCCATTTCCTCTTTTTATTGCTTGGTTATTTTTACATCCTATTATTGGTGCAACATTTGAAGCAATTGTTTTACCTAGAATTGTACTTGGTAAGGGTGCATTAAAGCTTCTTAGAAATGATAATAACGTATTTAATAAGGAAGAAGCTGATGAACTTTATGAAAGAGTTTATGAAGCTCGTGAAAAATATCACAAATCAAGAAAAGAATTTGAAACAAAAATTAATAATATAAGTATTACTGATGAAGAACTTTATCAAGAATATTTAGATGCTATTGATGGTTATATTGAAGTGTTAGAGTCTTTATCACCTGATGTAATAATAGAACCTAGTGAGTCTATCCAAGATAATAAAAAACTTAACTTATAATAGTAAAGTAAAATGCAGTTTTATTGCATTTTTTTTATTCATTTTATATAATTATTTTAGTTCAATTATAGAGAATGGAGGTCTTTTATGGATTTGTCAGAAAGTGATTTATTAGAAGAGGTTAATTATCTTGATGAGACAGTTAAAGAAATAGATAAACAAATTGATGAATATGGCATTAAGATAACTGATGAAGGCGATGAATTAAAAGAGTTTCAAAGATTACGTTGGGAAATGGAGCAAGAGATGGACAAAGGAGAACGTTATGCCTTTGTTGCAGACAATGATTTAAAAATTGCTCTGTTAAATGATAAGACCAAAAAGGTACGTAGACTTCATAAGATTAGAAATAGTCCATATTTTGCTTCGATTATATTTAATGATGAACCTATTTATATTGGTATTACTGCTGTAAAAAGAGATACAGACTATTTAGTATGTGATTGGCGTGCTCCATTATGTAGTTTATTTTATGATTATGGACTAGGGCATGCAAAATACACATCTCCTGGTGGTTCTGAAGAAGGGGAAATTACAAGAAAGCGTCAATATAAGATAGAGGATGCTAAATTAAAACATGTTTTTGATACAACAGTTAATATAGATGATGAGTTACTTCAAGATGTTCTTGCTCAAACGAGTAGCGACAAGATGAAAAATATTGTTAATACAATTCAAGCTGAACAAAATGCTGTAATACGTAATAGTAAGAATGATACGATTGTTGTACAAGGTATAGCTGGCTCTGGTAAGACAAGTGTTGCACTTCACAGAATTGCATTTCTTCTTTATAAACTTGAATATTTAACTAGTGGTAATGTTTTAATTTTCTCCCCTAATAATGTGTTTACAGAATATATTAGCGAAGTATTACCCGATTTAGGTGAAGATAATACCTTACAGACAACATATCATGCGTTTGCATCTACTTTTATATCAGAGTATACAAATGTTGAATCGTATTCTTCATTTGTTGAAAGATATTATAAAGGAAAAAGACAGGATAATGATTTAATTAAATTTAAACTAAGTGATGATATTATTCAAGCAATTGAAGCTTTTACAAGTTACTATACAAAGGCTGCGAGATTTATTAAAAATTTAGAGTATAAAGAAAAAGTAGTTCCGATGGAAGAATTAAATGAACTTTTACATGTACGATATGAAAATAAACCTTTATTTGAACGTGTGGACTTAATTGCTGAAAAAATAAATAATACATATTATACGGGTAGGGAATCAATGGTACCTTTGTTAAGAAAAGCATTATTAAAGGTAAGTAATTTTAAATATGATTATAAGGAAGTATATAAATTCTTTTATGAATCCGCTATATTTAAAGATGCCTATCCGTATATGTATAGAAAAAATGAAAATATACGTAATTTAGAGGGGAATATTATTAATTATGAGGATGCAACACCATATATTTACATGAAGTGTTTATTAGAGGGATTCCCTTATCAAGTTGCTATGAGAGAAGTTGTAATAGACGAAGCACAAGATTATACATATTTACAATATAAGATATTAAAGAAAATATTTAAAAATGCTCATTTTACAATACTTGGAGATGTCAATCAAACGGTTAATCCATTCTATAAATACGATAGCTTAGAAGTGTTGCTTAATATATTTGATACTAATAGCGAGTATTTTGAATTAACTAAGACTTACAGATCTTCACCTGAGATTATTGAATATGCAAACTCAATATTAAATTTAAATCATGTAAGTGCAATTCGAAAAAATGTTAACTTACCTGTTCTAAAAAGGGAAATGACGGAACTTAAACATATTGGAAGAGATGTAAGATATTTAAAGAAGAAGTATAAAAGTGTTGCAATTATCACTAAAAGTATAGATGAAGCTAAAATAATTGCTGATGGATTAAAATCAATTTATAAGGAAGTATGTGTAATTGATGTTACTACAGAAAAGTTTGATAAACATTTAGTAGTTGCACCTGCATATGGTGTTAAGGGGTTAGAATTTGATTCGGCAATTATCGTTAATAATTTTTCTAATGATAAATACTTATACTATGTAGCAGTAACACGTGCTCAGCATGAACTTATTGTTTATGAATAAAATATTTTATGATATAATTGATTTTAAGGAGATGATATTATGTTACATGATATATTATTAGTAGTTCTTGGCCTTGTTATTGGAGTTGTTATTGGATTTTTCTTAGCAAGACATTTTATGAAGAGTTATTTTAAAAAGAATCCGCCAATTAATGAGCAAATGATAACAACACTTATGACAAGTATGGGACGTAAACCAAACTCTAAACAAGTTAAACAGGTTATGGCTCAAATGAATAGAATGAATAAATAGTTATGAAAATAGATTTATATAAATTAAATAACAATAATTATGTCTCTTTAGACGATGATGTTTTAATACCTTTAGATTATTATAAAAATATGGATATAAGAGATATAAAGAATGTGCATGTTAATGGAATCATAAGAATTAATGATTTGGATGAAATTGAAGTAGATTTAAGTGTTACAGGGGAGTTTATTTTGCCTTGTGCAATTACTTTAGAAGATGTAACTTACGAATTTAATACAAATGTTGAAGAAAATCTAGGAAATTTTAATGATTTTTATGATAAAAGGCAAAATGCCCTTGATATTTTGTCACTTTTATGGGAAAATATTGTATCGGAAGTCCCTATTAG
>CAYWFZ010000080.1:0-3609 GCA_964458035.1 uncultured Muribaculaceae bacterium
GCGAGTGAAGTAAATAATGCACTTATAATTCCTCTTGGAAAATCGACTTCCGAAATTTTAGAACTAATGATTAAAGATGGAATCATAAAGAGTGAACAATGTCTACTAGGATTCCCTCATCCATCAGGAGCTAATGGTCATAGAAAAAAAGAGTTTATGAATAATAAAACAGAAATGGTAAAAATCATAGATAATTATTTTAAATAGATAAGGAGAAAATATGGATATTATAGAAGAAATAGAAAAATATGTTAGAGTTTGTTCAGAAGAATATAAGAATAGTTCAAGTGATCACTATGACTTTTGGAATGAACACATAAGGTATGTTTATAGTGAAGCTGTCTCTTTAGCCAATATGTATGGTGCAAACCTAGAGATAGTAAAGATAGCGGCCTTGTTACATGATATAGCGCTCATAAACAAAGTTGGAGATAGAAAAGATCATCATATTAATGGTAAAATTATTGCTGATGAAGTACTAACTAAATATAACTATTCATCTCCAAAAAAAGAATTAGTGCTTGATTGTATTTACAATCATCGTAGTAGTAAAAACGGTAATTCTATAGAAGAATTATGCGTAGCTGACGCAGACATACTCGCTCATTTTGATAATATACCAATGTTATTTAATTCGGCATACAATAGAAATAATATTAATTTAAATGAAGTAAGGGAATGGATGATGCAGGCATTTACTAAAGACTATAATGATCTTTCTGATAAGACAAAAGAAACATTTAAAGAAAGATATAAAACAATTCTTGAAGTTGTAATAGGTAAATAGAAATTCCTACTTTAAAATCATAATATAAAGTTTTCTTTGCAAAAACTATCTAATTTGTTATAATAAACCCCAATGAAAGAGGGTTTATTATGAGTAAAATAGAAGAGGCAAGAGAGTTTATTAATGAATTAACCGATGTAGAAGAATTAATCTTAGATAATACTCAAGGATTGAATCTTGGAGAAGCATCAATTGGCGAAGCAAAAAAACAACTTTCTGGCTTAGAAAGAAACTGTTTAATTACAAAATTAGATGCATCATTATTAAGAGACAATCCCTATATAAAAAATATCCATATAGGAAACTGGCTTTTCGGAAATATATACTTAACCAACGAAACTAAGGTAAGCGAGTATAAAACCTATTGTTATGAAATGCGAAAAAGAGATCCAAAAAGCTTAACAACTATATACCATTATTGTTACTTTAAGGAAGATTTGAATATTCCAACCCTAGGTAAACTAGAAGGGTTAGATTTATCTCCAAATAAATGGATGGGAGTTGAGCCATCAGAAATAAGTTCTTTTGCACCATTTATTGCTGAAGCACATGGGAACATTCTACTAATGGGATGCGGTTTAGGATACGTTGCATATATGTTATCATTAAAAGATAATGTAGATAAAATAACTATCGTTGAATTAGATAAAAATGTTTTAGGGATGTTTGAAACTTATCTAAAACCTCAAATGAATAGAAAAATAAGTGTAGTTAACGCTGATGCACTTGAATTTTTAGAAGTAGAAAATCTATCTAAATATGATTATTGTAGCATTGATATATGGCATGGCGTAGCTGAGATGTACCAAATATACCTTAAATGTTTATTGTTAGAAGAAAAACACAAGGGCACTAAATTCCATTATTGGGTTGAAGAAGACCTACATAATGTCTTAGAAATAATTTGGTTAAGACTTATAAGAAAACTTCTAAATAACGATAGAATAAAAGAAGACTTTCCGTTATTTATGGATACACTAAAAACAATTGATATTGGTAATATTGATGAAATAAAAGAATTTATTAGAATACCTAAAAGAAAAATTATCACAGACTGGGCACTTATAAATCCAGACACTGCAAAAAAGCAAAAATCACTTAATTATATTTGGACAAAAACAAATTAAAGATCGCATTAGATCTTTTTTCTTTTTTAATATTTTCTTCAAAATATCATAGATAATAAAACATATTACTAGCAATTTATGATATAATTACACTTATAGGATAGCATTCTGTTAAATAATAATAAAAAAGGAAGAAAGCAAAATGAATAATATAGTATATCACGGAAGTCCAAATGGAAATATAGAATCACTTAAAGCACATGAAAGTACTCATCAAAAAAAATGCATCTATGCAACTGATAATAAGGCGTTAGCACTTCTTTTTATGTCTCATGGCAATAGAGATTTAGATACAAGAAAAGGAATAGTAGATGGAAAAATTGAACTAGTTGAAAGAAGAGAAGGTGTCTTAGAAAATTTATATAATAAAGATGGCTATCTTTATGAACTTGACGGAACAACATTTAACCATTATGATTATTTATGGGCACCAGAAGTAATATCTTTTGAAAGTGAAATAAAACCACTAAATATAACATATTGTCCTAATATACTAGATGCCTTAGAGGAAGAAGAAAAGAAAGGTAATATAATAATTTACAGATACCCAAATAGACCTGATGGAATGCCTTTAGATAATTCAGATTTAATCAAGAAGTATGTTAATTTTGAAAAGCAAGGATTAACAGGTTCCATATCTTCTTTATTAAGAGTTTATCCTGAGTTTTCAAGTTATATTGAAGAACTTGGTTATAGCATAGAAGATAGGACTTCTAAAGAACCAACAGGGAAAGTATTATAAATAAATTTTTTAACTTAAAGGAGACAAATATGGATAAATATATTTGTAAAATAGCAACTAGAGATGAATTATTAAAAAGATGGGATTATTTAGTTAAAATTCATCCCGGGAATAATAAGTGGTCTTATTATAAAGAAAACGCTCTTAAGCATTATGATGAATCAAGCACCATTTCTTATTTAGGATTCTTAAATGATGAGATTATATGTGAAGCAACTGCTTACATTAAAGAATCAGCATTTGTAGGAGATATAAGTGACCCATCAGGTTTACTAAGTGATAGTATGGCGTACCTAGCAGCATTCAGAACAAATAAAGAATATGAAGGAAAAGGCTATTTTAGCAAGTTATATAATTTTATTGAAAATGATTTAAAAGAAAAAGGCTATAATGAGTTGTCTTTAGGCGTTGGACCAGAAGCAGTTAGAAATATTGAAATATACTTTCATTTAGGTTATAGAGATTATATTAAAACTGTAATTGAGTATGAACCA
Source organism: uncultured Muribaculaceae bacterium (assembly GCA_964458035.1). Classification (GTDB taxonomy): domain Bacteria; phylum Bacillota_I; class Bacilli_A; order RF39; family UBA660; genus CAG-582. The sequence continues at coordinate 3,151 of CAYWFZ010000080.1, forward strand.
TCTCCTGATAATCCCAATAAACAAGAAGAAGACGTAATTCTTTTCTATAAAAAGAAAATATAAATAGAGAAAAAGTGATAGAATGGAAAATCGACAAACAAATATAAATTGGGGTATCGGGATATATAGAAAACCAGAAATAAACCCTTATAAAGAAAGGGTTTATTTAAAATAAGTTTTTACATATTAATGAAAGGAAGATTTGAATGGATTACAAAATAGAAGAATTTAATATTAATAATTATCGAGAATTTAAAAGAATATATTTAGATTCCTTTAGTAAAGAAAATAGATTCTCTTTGATAAATTTATTAATAAATGTTATTTTAAAAAGAGCAAGTATTTACGTAGTGCTTATTGAGAAAGAAGTTGTTGCATTTATATATTCAATTAGTAATAAAAACGAAAGATTTATTTTATATTTAGCTGTAAAAGAAAATTATAGAGATAAAGGAATAG
>CAYWFZ010000081.1:0-3151 GCA_964458035.1 uncultured Muribaculaceae bacterium
CAACATATCCACGACCATTATCAACAGTCATTTCAATATCAATTTTTCCACCTTTAACTAAATTACAAATAACTAAATCAGGATTTACTATTTCAATGTCAGCATCACGTTCAATCATTCCAGCAGTTACTGGTCCTTCACTTGATGCAGATAATCTCATGATTTTCTTTTCTGTTGAATGATTCTTAACAACTAAGTTTTTGATGTTAAGAACGATATTCATAACGTCTTCTCTTACGCCTTCTATTTTTTGGAATTCATGTAAAACTCCATCAATTTTTATACTAGTTACTGCACTACCTGGCATACTAGATAACATTACTCTTCTTAAAGCATTACCTATAGTTGTTCCGAAACCTCTCTCTAAAGGTTCTAGTTCAAACTTTCCATAATGTTTACTTTCAACATATTCAGTAATTTTATATTCTGGTTTTTCAAAATTCATATTTCATCCTCACTCTCTTAATTACTCGTTAATTTCTTGGACGTTTAGGTGGTCTACAACCATTATGTGGTACTGGTGTTTCATCAGTAATAGATGCTATTTCTAATCCAGCAGTTTGTAATGCACGGATTGCATTTTCTCTACCATTTCCTACACCCTTAACAAATACATCAACTGTTACTACTCCAGCAGTGTCTTTTGCAGCTTTTCCAGCACTTTCAGCAGCAAGTCCAGCAGCATATGGAGTTTTCTTTTTAGAACCTTTGTAACCAATTGTTCCACTTGATGCCCAACTTATTGTATTTCCAGCATCATCAGTAATAGTAACTAATGTATTGTTGTATGAGCAAGAAATATGTGCTTGAGCTTTTGGTATATTCTTTTTAACTTTTCTTTTTCTTCTATTATAAGCCATTATTCATAACCTCCGTTTCAATTACTTAGTAGCTTTCTTTTTATTAGCAACTACTTTACCTTTACCCTTACGAGTTTTGGCATTACTTCTAGTACTTTGTCCATGTACAGGTAATCCTTTTTTATGTCTGATACCTTGGTATGAACCTATTTCCATTTTGTTTTTGATGTTCATTTGAACTTCACGACGTAATTCTCCTTCAACAAGGTATTTATCAACTTCTCCACGAAGGACATTTTCTTGTTCAGGTGTTACATCTCTTACTTTCATTTCTGGATCGATGTTAACAGCATTACAAATTTTCTTTGCTGTACTTTGTCCGATTCCATAAATTGCAGTTAGCCCGATATATAAGGCTTTATCTTTTGGTAATTCAATATTCTTTATACGTGCCATAATAATCTCCTATCCTTGTTTTTGTTTGTGTTTTGGATTCTCACAAATAATCATTACTTTTCCTTTTCTTCTTATTACTCTACATTTAGGGCAAATCTTTTTAACTGATGCTCTTCTTTTCATATAAGTATCCTCCTTATTTTCTCAATTTTATAATCCCATGTGTTAAATCAGTTGGTGACAATTCTACTGTAACTCTATCGCCCGGTAAGATGCGTATTGTATGTATACGTATTTTACCAGAAACATGGGCAGTCACAATTATTTTATTATCTAATTCTACTTTGTAGATTTCATGAGTAACTTCTACTACTGTTCCATCTACTTCGATTTTTTGCTCTTTTTGTTTTTGATTTCTATTATTTTGTTTATTTCTAGCCAAAATTTATTCACTCTCCTGTAAGTATTTCATAGCCATCTTCACGAATAGCGACTGTATGTTCAAAGTGTGCTGCAGGACGACCATCCTCAGTCACAATTGTCCAGTCATCATCTAGAAGTGCTACATTTCTTTTGCCAGCTGTTAACATTGGTTCTACCGCAATTACCATGCCAGCTTTTAACTCGATACCAGTGTTATATTTTCCATAGTTTGGAACATCTGGTGCTTCATGTAATTCATGCCCTACACCATGTCCAACAAGTTCTCTTACAACACCTAAACCGTGTTTTTCAGCATATTGTTGAATTCTTGCAGAGGCATTTCCTAATTTAGCTCCAGCTTTTAATTCTTTAAGTCCTACGAATAGGGCTTTTTCTGTATGGTACATTAAATGTTCTTTTTCTTTATTAATGTGACCAACAGGATAAGACCAAGCTGAATCTGAATGATAACCTTTATATAGTGTACATATATCTAAAGTAACAATGTCTCCTTCTTTTAAGTATACATCTTCACTAGCTATACCATGTACAACTTCATCATTTATGGAAATACAGATATTAGCAGGATATCCCTCGTAACCTAAGCAACTAGGGATACCACCACACTCGCGTATGAACTTGCCTGCTTCATCATCTATTTCTTTTGTAGTAACTCCTGGCACTAACATACTTTTTAAGTGTTGATGACACATATATGTTATATGACCAGATTCTTTTATTAATTTAATCTCTTCATCGCTATAAATGTTAATCATTTAATCACGCTTTCAATTAAGCTGTTAGTATTTTCTGGAGTTCCACCATTATCTATTATATTTAAAATACCTTTTTCTCTATAATAATTTAATAGAGGTTCAGTATTTTCAATATATGCTTTAAATCTAATCTTGAAGGCATCTTCTGTATCGTCAGTTCTGCTTGTTAGAGATTCACCACAATCATCGCATATGCCTTCATTTTTAGGCTTCATTGCATCTTCATATTTATTATATCCACGTCCGCATTTAGGACAAGTAACTCTTCCTAGTGCTCTATGCATAGCAGTATCCATATCCATATCTAGATATATTACTGCACCAATACTCTTACCTAAACTATTAAGTAAATTATCAAGTATGTCGGCTTGTCGAATATTTCTTGGATAACCGTCTAAGATAAATCCGTTATCAGTATCACTTTCTGCTAGTCTATTTCTTAGTAACTCCGTTACTATTTCATCACTTACAAATTGTCCACTGGACATAATTTCTTTAAGCTTTATTCCTAGCTCTGATTTTCTGTTAACTTCATCTCTTAATAGATCACCAGTAGAAATATGAACATATCCATGCTTACGCACTAGTAAATCACTTTGTGTTCCCTTACCTGCAGCAGGTGGAGCAATAAAGATTATATTCTTCATCTTCTGTGTCTTCTCTTTCTCATTCCCTGATAACTACGAGAAACTACACTACTCTCTAGTTGTTTATAAGTTTCAAGAGCAACACCAACTACGATTAAAAGTCCAGTAC
>CAYWFZ010000082.1:0-2786 GCA_964458035.1 uncultured Muribaculaceae bacterium
TCGTGATTGACCATGAAATGGAATTTATTTATTATGATAATTTCTATGCTGCTCATAAAGATGTCAATCGCCATATTACTTGTCATACTATAGTAGGTCACTTAAATAGTTTAGAATCTAGTGAAAGAAGCGATGAAGAAAAGGAAATAGCTGATGTTCTATGGATTGATGGAGATAAATTAATGTCGTCATTAACTACAGAAGCTCACCGTTATGATGCAGAAAGACTTCTTAATGGAGAGTACGCTTACACAGAAGATGGAGTTCATGTTAATTCAAGTAATGTTGATACTTTAGATTTAAATGGTTTATTTAAACAAGAAGCTATTGATAAGATGATTGAATGGCTAGAAAAAAATAAATTTGGCAGCAAAAAAGTCAATTATAAGATGCGTGAATGGATTTTTGCTAGACAAAGATTCTGGGGGGAACCTGTCCCAATTGTTCATATGGAAGATGGAAGCGAATATGTTTTAAGTGATGAAGAGTTACCTCTTTGTTTACCAGAGTTAGATGATTATAAAGGACATAATGGGGAGGCACCACTTGAAAATGCTATAGAATGGAAAAACTATAATAAAAATGGCATTAAGGGTGTAAGAGAAACATCTACTATGCCTGGAAGCGCTGGATCTAGTTGGTATTTCTTAAGATACATTGATCCAAAAAATGATGAAGTATTTGCGGATCAAGAATTACTTAAACACTGGATGCCAGTTGATCTATATGTTGGAGGTCCTGAACATGCAGTTGGACATTTAATGTATTCAAGAATTTGGAATCATTATTTATATGAAAAAGGATTATCTCCAGTCAAAGAACCATTCCAAAAGTTAGTTCATCAAGGTATGATTTTGGGAGAAAATGGTATAAAAATGGGTAAGAGATATCCTGAATATGTTGTAAATCCTTCTGATATTGTGCGTGATTATGGTGCAGATACTTTAAGACTTTATGAAATGTTTATGGGACCACTTGAAGCATCTAAGCCTTGGAGTTCATCTGGTGTAGATGGTGCAAAGAAATTCTTAGATCGTATTTGGAGACTTTATAATGATGAAAATAAAATAACTGATGAAGATAATAAAAATTTGGAAAGAATATATCATGCAACAGTTAAAAAGGTTACATCTGATTATGAATCTCTTTCATTTAATACAGCAATAAGTCAATTAATGGTATTTATTAATGCAGTTTATAAGGAAGAAAAGTTCCCAAGAGAATATGCTGAGGGATTCATAAAATTATTAAATCCTGTTGCTCCTCATATTACAGAGGAAATTTGGAATACTGTATTAAAGCATGATGATACAATAGCATTTGAACCTTGGCCAGTATATGATGATGCAAAAACAATCGATGATAATATTACAATTGGTATTCAAGTTAATGGTAAGTTAAGAGGCACTATTACGGTACCAGTTGATAGTGATGAAGAAGCAATTAAAGAAGAAGCATTCAAGGAAGAAAATGTTAAACGTCATATAGATGGCAAGGAAATAGTAAAAGTAATAGTTATTAAGGGCAAAATTGTTAATATAGTTGTTAAATAAATAAAAATTCACGACTTTTCGTGAATTTTTTATTTGCTTTTAGAAGTAAAGGAGAAATTTTCCGGTAAAAAGATATATGAAAGGAGGAAAACTTAACAAAATGTTAAAGAAGTTGGGGAGTGATGAAGGTATGATAGATGCAGCAAGAAGAGAAGAGGATAATTTATTGCTAGCAAGATATGATGGAGAAGAAGTTGGACATGCAGAAGGACTCGCAGAAGGAATTGAACAGACTACAAAGGAAATGATAAAACGCCTTGCAGAAAATGGCGTATCAATTGAAATGATTGCCAAGTCTTCTAAAAAGTCTGTTAGTGAATTAGAAGAAATATTAAAAAATGATGCTTAATAGCATCATTTTAGTTTGTCATAGATAATATCAAGATCGATAGTTGGTTGTGATTCTTTATATCCAGGAGTTAGATGAACGTGGAAATGTTTAATTTCTTGACATGTTCCGGTATTAGTTATTACTTCAAATCCAGATGCATCAAGTCTTTCACTTACTAACTCTGACATACTTTTTAATACCTTGTTTACATGAGTAACTTCTTCATCTTTTAGTTTTGTGAAGTTTTCGGCATGTCTTTTTAAAATAACAAGTAAATCACCATTTTGCTCTGGATTAATATTCATTATTACTTTTACGACTTCATCTTCATAAATTTTCTTTGATGGGATTTCCCCGTTAATTATCTTACAAAATATACAATCTTTCATATAATTCACCTAAATTGATTATAACATAATTTTCTTAATTTACAATGGAGTTTGTTAGATGATAAAATAATCTTGAGGGTGATGGTGTGGAAAAAGTTTTATTAATGTATTCTGGTGGCCTTGATTCTTTTTTATCTGCTTGTAGACTTATTAAAGCAGGTTATCAAGTATTACTAATTCATTTTGATAATGGAAGTGTAATAGGTACAGAATATATTGGAGTAGGAGCAAATTTACTAAAAGAACGATTTGGAAAAAGAATTGAATATTTAGGTATTGTCTCGACTGCTGGTGTAAATATGCGTTTAAAAAAGATAGAAAATCAAAAATTAAGCACAATTGGCTTAAATTTTGGAAATACAACACTAAGTCAATATCAATGTTTAGTATGTCGTAGTGCAATGTATTATTACGCTGCTGCAATTTGTTTAGAAAAAGGCATTCACTATGTTGCTGAAGGAGCTAGAAAAAGTCAAAAGTTTGCAATTGAACAGGCTCCAATATTAGAAGAGT
>CAYWFZ010000083.1:0-2664 GCA_964458035.1 uncultured Muribaculaceae bacterium
TAAAAGATATTTTAGCAAGAAAACAATGGTTAAAAGAAAATGAAGAACTATTTGGTTTGCAAACTAAAAAATATGGCCCAGTATGTGTTCGCTACGACATAGAAGAAGGTCCATTACCTAGTTCACTTTATGAAATGATTAATACAATCCAAAGTGATTCGGGATTCGATTTAACAAAAAGAGAACAAAAGATTTTAGGTTATAGAAAATAAAATAATTAGTTTTTGCAAAAAAATGATACACTTATTAAAAAAAATGATATACTTATTATAGTTAATTATAACTAAAGATAGGGGTACAATACTTTGAAAAAATCATTTTTTTTATTTGCAATAATTTTATTAATAACAGTAGGTTATAGTGTAGGATCAACTAGCTTTTCTCTTGATGGTATAGTTGGAATAGAACAAGGAAACTTAGACGTGCGTTTTACTAATATAATAGCAGGATATGGTGAAGCGAAAATTGATGTAACAAAAGGAGCAATATCAGAAGACGGGAAAAAATTTACATATATAGCCTCATATGATATAAATGTTGGGCTTATTCTTTCTTCAAATACAATAGAATATGAAGTATCAAATTTAAGCAGTGATTATGACGCGAAAGTAAATGTGTTATGTACTGTAACAACCGATGCTGATATTCCGCTTGATTTATCTGATTCCGAATTGTCTGATTCCGAACTGATAGCTTCTGAAAATGAATTTAACAATACTGACATCTTATCAGCAAAAACAAGTAGAAACGGAGTTGTTCGTAGTTTAGAAGAAAGTGATAGCTACACATTTACATGCACTTTAGATATAATTGGACTAGAGAGAACCGAACCTGGATATGGAATAACGGGAGACTATTTGAAGCGAGCAGATACTTCTTCGCAGACTTATTTTGGACACTCTTTGGATAAAACTAAAGTTGAAAGTATTACCTTAATGGATACAAAAGAGATGACAGAAGAGAACAATAGTAAAATAAAAGAGTCATGGGATGTATCCAGTGCAGGGAATGGAAGCGTCATAGCATACATATTAGATGAAGACAGCAATAATTCATTAGAACTTTATATTGGACAAGATGGTGGAGTAACTGCGAATCCAAATTCATCTAATTTATTTTATGGGTTTACAAATGTAACAAGTATTAAAGGATTAGAAAATTTTAATACAATTAACGCAACTAATATGAGCAGTATGTTTAATGGACTTAGTAAACTAACAAGCCTAGATGTAAGTAACTTTAATACAAGCAACGTAACTAATATGAGCAGTATGTTTAATGGACTTAGTAAACTAACAAGCCTAGATGTAAGTAACTTTAATACAAGCAACGTAACTAATATGAGCAGTATGTTTAGAAGTTGTAACAACCTAACAAACCTAGATGTAAGTGGATTTAATACAAGCAAAGTAACAAATATGAATGGTATGTTTAGTGGTTATACATATAATTCCTCTATTACATATGACCCCTCTATGAGCTTAACTGAAATTGTGGGGATTTCCAATTTTGATACCGGTAATGTAACAGATATGAGTGGTATGTTTAGTTACTGCCACAACCTAACAAGTCTCAATATAAGTAAATTTGATACCAGTAATGTAACGGATATAAGTAGTATGTTTAGTGACTGTTACAGCCTAACAAGTCTTGATGTAAGTGGATTTAATACAAGCAAAGTAACAAATATGCGTTCGATGTTTGAAGACTGTAGAAACCTAACAAGTCTTGATATAAGCAATTTTGATATCAGTAATGTTACAGATATGTATGCAATGTTTAGTGGATGTCACAGCCTAAAAAGACTTGATATAAGTAAATTTGATACCAGTAATGTAACAAATATGGGATATATGTTTGCTTACTGTACTAGCTTAACAAGTCTCGATGTAAGTGGATTTAATACAAGCAACGTAACAAAGATGTATTCTATGTTTGAAGGCTGTAGAAACCTAACGAGTCTCAATATAAGTGGATTTAACACAAGCAAAGTAACGAATATGAGTGGTATGTTTAGTTCCTGTCATAACCTAACAAGTTTCGATATAAGTGGTTTTGATACCAGTAATGTAACTGATATGAGTAGTATGTTTGAACAATGTAGCAACCTAACAAGTCTCGATGTAAGTAAATTTGATACAAGTAATGTAACTGATATGAGTAGTATGTTTGCTGGATTAGAAAATTATTATAGCGATTATACGATGTCATTGACAGAAATTGTAGGAATCTCTAATTTTAATACCAGTAATGTAACGAATATGAGTAATATGTTTCCTTTCTGTAGTAACTTAACAAGCCTTGATCTAAGTAAATTTGATACAAGTAAAGTAACCGATATGAGTAGTATGTTTAGTTACTGTTACATCCTAAACACAACTATTACAATAAAAGGAACAAAATGTACACGTTACTACTCGATGTTTGATTTTGCATCAAACACATCGGGAAGTAAAATAACAGTCAATTACACATCTGATGCAAGTGCACTAGTAGATGCAATGATTGCAACTAAATTAAGTAATTCTAATGTAGTAAAAGGAGTAATAATTTAATAAAGTAACTATTGTTTTCTGTTCCTATTATAAAGTAGTTCCTTGACACAAAACACTTAAAAAGCTATAATAACTGAGCAAAAGGAAGTGTTATTATGCCAGATTTGCA
>CAYWFZ010000084.1:0-2597 GCA_964458035.1 uncultured Muribaculaceae bacterium
GGATTAGTTGGATTAGTTGGATTAGTTGGATTAGTTGGATTAGTTGGATTAGTTGGGTTTGTTGGATTAACTGGCTTTGTTGGATCTGTTGGATTAACCGGATTAATTGGTGTATCCTTACTTACAACTTCAATAGTTATTGAAACTTTATTACCAAAATACCAGAAATCACTAGCAGTAACTACTGCTATACCAGGCTTTTTAGCAACAATTTTACCAGTCTTCTTATCAACAGTTACAATACCCTTACCACTTGATACAACCCATCTACTTGCTTTTCCTTTAGTAATAACAGGTGTGAATGTTTCACCCACTCTTAACACTTTATAAGATGTAGATATTTCAAGTTTAGATTTCTTAGGTTTAGCAACAACTGTTACTCTAACAGTCTCTTTATTACCATTTTTATCATAAGCAATAATTTCAGCAGTACCTACACCCTTAGCAGTTATCTTACCCTTGCTATTAACAGTAACTACTTTTTTATTAGTAGATTCCCATTTAGTTGCTTTACCACTTATTACTTTTATTTGATATTTATCTTTAACATATAATTGTTTAAAGCTTACATTTAATTTTAAAGCTGCATTTTCATTTACCTTTGTAGTATTTTCTTTTTTAGTAGTAGTTTCTCTATCTTGATTAATAGTTAGATTATATTCCGCAGTATAAGTTTTACCGCCATATTCAACAGTTAAAGTTATCTTCGTATTACCAGGCTTTAATCCTTTTATTGTTAAAACTCCTTTTTTAGCTGTTGCTGTTGCAATGGATTCATCATCAACTTTAACAGTCACTTTTCCTTTAATACCTACCAAACTATAGGCAACATTTTTCTTATTAGTATTAGCAAGCACAATTGTACCACTAGTTGAGTTCATTCTAATGCCGTTCTTACCATTATTAATAGTAAGTTCACTAGTAGCCTTATATACTATATCATTAACAGTTGTTGTAGCATAAATTGTAACCTTACCTGCTTTTTTAGGATTAACTACAACATAGCCATCATAAGCAACACAAGTAGCTACGTCAGCATCACTTGTGGTACAAACAACATCGCCTGGAACGATATCATTATAAGAATAAGTTAATTTAAAAGCTGTATCATCTAAACTAATAGATTTTTCTTTTTCAGTAAAGTAAAGATTCTTATTAGTATTTTCCTTTTTATCATTAGTATTATCAGTTATTTTAACAGTAGTATGACCAAAGACATTACCTATCTTGCCCCAAAATGAAGAAGTACAACTAGTGATAAGTAATAATATTATAATAATAATTATTATTATGCATATAATAAGTTTAGTTGTAGTATGTCTTTTCTCTTTGCTTTCAATTTCTTGAGAGTTTTGCATACTAGACCCCCTCTTTCATCATATCTATATTTTTATTTTTTTAAATTTAATCCCCAACTAAATCTATAAAAAGGATTTATAGACTTAGCTGGAAGTTAAATGAATAACTTCCATCGCAAATAGTAACTAAACTATTTACCGAACATTACTATTATTCAAATGTTAAACCTGAAGTAGCAATGCTGTATTCTCTAACTACAGTTCCATTAGCTTTTCTTAATTCAAATTTAACAGGATTTCCTTGTTTATTTAAATTAACAATAACAGTTCCAGTAACTTCATCAGAGGAATCTTTTGCAGATACTACAGCAGCTTTAGTTGCAACATCTGAAGCAGATGTATTGAATAATTCAGTTCCAGCTGGAACAGTGAAAGTTAAAGCATAGAAATAGTTATCTGTTACTAAACTAGCACCATACCAGTTCTTTAATGTATCGTCAGTATAAGCTTTTACTGTACCTTCAATACTTGTTCCAGTAAATGTAGTATTTTGAACTTTAGATGCATCATAACCAATTGCAGCAGCATCTACTAAATCTGCAGGTGCAACTTTATTAGTAAATCTAGCATATAAGCCTGAATCTCCGCTTGTTGGTGCTTCTTCAGTTTGAACTATAGTAGTACCAATTTCAACTTTGATTTTTAGAGCTTCATTAACTGCTTTTTTACCTAATTCAGTATCTAAAGCATCGCTATTACCTTCAAATTTCCATCTCCAGTAAATTTTTCCACCTACTGTAACAGTTTCATTAGCAGCATAAACAGTTTCATTATTTACTGCAGTTATTTGATCAGCTTTTTTCCAACTAACGTTATCTAGACTAAATTCTAATGGATCATAACCATTGTCTAGTTTAACATTGTTAGTTATTTTTAAAGTTTCAATAACTTTGAAGTTAGTTTCAGCAGTACCTTCAGCAGCATATTCATATTCACCACTAGTACCAGGAGCTATAACTTTATCACCATCAGCAGATGCAACATAAACACCACCAACATTAGAGTATGATTGTTTAAATAAATCATCTACTGTTTGAGTTGTAGTTTCTGTAAAGTCCCATTTAGCAACTCTTGCAGTATCAGTAGTTCCATATTGAGAAATATATTTCGCATATGTTCCACCAACAGAGTTAAGAGTTACAGCAACTAACATAACTAATACAGCTAAAATTCCCATTTTCTTATTTTTCATCATTTTCACCTCCCCCATTTTAGAATTTTCAAATTATTATTTGTGTA
>CAYWFZ010000085.1:0-2395 GCA_964458035.1 uncultured Muribaculaceae bacterium
GATAGAATTATTAGTGATTACAATAAAATGTATAATACTAATTTTTCTTCAAATAGCTTTGATGGATATTTTAGGGATATATGTAAGAAAATTAAAAATGCTGAAATAGATATAGCTATAGTTGTTAATATGTTGTTAACGGGATTTGATGCAAAGAAATTAAATACATTGTATGTTGATAAGAGTTTAAAATTCCATGACTTAATTCAGGCTTTTTCAAGAACAAATAGAGTTGAAACTGAAACTAAGCCTTTCGGTAATATAGTATGTTATAGAACTACTAAGGCAAGAGTAGACGAGGCTGTAAAATTATTTTCACAAACAGATAGTATTGATACGGTAATTATGGCACCATATGAAACATATATAGAAAAATTAAAAGTTTGTGTTGATAGATTACTTAGTATCACTCCTGTAGTAGAAAGTGTAGATTTGCTTGAGAGTGAAGATGATATTAAAGAATTTATAGTTGCGTTTAGAGAGCTTGCAAAAGTGTTGGTTAGTTTGAAAACGTTTAATCAATTTGATTTGGATACCTGTGGGGTATTAATTAATACTCAAATATTTGAGGATTATAAAAGTAAATATTATGAGTTATATAGAAAACTTTCAAATGATAAGGAGAAGTGTTCAATATTAAATGATGTTACATTCTCATTAGAATTAATACAAACAGATAAGATTAATGTTTCATATATTTTAAATTTAATTAGGAATGTAGATTTATCAAATGAAGAACAGAAGCAAAAAGATATTATTGATATTCAAAGTAAACTAGTAAATATTACGGATGATGAATTATTCTTAAAAGCAGATTTAATTAAAAGTTTTTTAACATCAATATTACCAACTTTAAAGGAAGATGACTCTATTGATGAAGCGTTAGATAATCATATGAATAAAGAAAGAGAAAAAGAGATAGAAAAATTTGCTAGTAATAATGACATTAACATTGATAGGTTAAAACAAATTATTGATGAATATGAGTATAGTGGAATATTCCCTGATAAAGAAATAAATGATTCTATAGAAATTGATGATTATTGGGAAAGAAGAAATATTAAAAACAATATAAAAGAATTTATTAAAAATATTTTAAAGAAGTTTATGTAGGAGGTATATATGTCTAGAGAAGAAAAACAACAATCACAACAAGCAGAATTACAAAAGCAATTGTGGAGTATTGCCAATACCTTAAGAGGCAATATGGATGCAAATGATTTTAAAAATTATATCTTAGGGTTGATATTTTATAGATATTTATCTGAAAATTTGGTGAATTATGTGGAAAACACAATGCTTAGAAATACTAAAAAGTATGTTGATATGTTTAAAGATAAGAGTAGAGTTAATGATTTTAAAGGCGATTTAATTGAAGATGAAAATATAGGGTATTTTATTGAACCAGATTATTTATGGAGTACTTTAATTGATAAAATTAAAACTGGCAAATTTGATATATCAATGTTACAGAAAGCAATTAATTCAATATCAGAATCTACTTTAGGAAATGAATCAGAAGATGATTTTGAAAATCTTTTTGAAGATATGGATTTAAATAACTCTAAGCTCGGTAGAGGAGAAGCAGATAGAACTAAATTAATATCAACAATTATGTTAAAAATTAATGATATTGATTTTCATCATGAAGATGCAGAAATAGATGTATTAGGTGATGCTTATGAATATCTAATTTCTAATTTTGCTGCATCAGCAGGTAAAAAAGCTGGAGAGTTTTATACTCCACAACAAGTATCTAGAATTCTTGCTAAATTAGTTACTATTAATAAATCTAAACTTCAATCTGTTTATGATCCTACATGTGGTTCTGGTTCATTATTATTAAGAGTAGGTAAAGAAACTAAGGTAGTTTCTTATTATGGACAGGAATTTAATTCTACTACTTATAACTTAGCACGTATGAATATGTTATTACATGGCATTTCTTTTAGGCATTTTAATATAAAAAATGATGATACTTTAGAAAGACCTAGACATATAGATATGAAATTTGATGCAGTTGTTGCTAATCCACCTTATTCTCAAAACTGGAGTGCTGATCCTAAGTTTATAGAAGATGAAAGATTTAGTGCATATGGTAAGTTAGCACCTAAATCAAAGGCAGATTTTGCCTTTATTCAGCATATGATTTATCAGCTGTCAGATAATGGGACAATGGCTGTAGTATTACCCCATGGAGTATTATTTAGAGGAGCATCAGAGGGAATAATAAGAAAGTATCTTATTAAAGATAAAAACTATTTAGATGCTGTTATTGGATTGCCTGCAAATATATTCTACGGTACAAGTATACCAACATGTATTTTAGTATTTAAAAAGTGTAGAGAAAATGAAGAAAATATTATATTCATTGATGCATCTAAAGATTTTGAAC
>CAYWFZ010000086.1:0-2175 GCA_964458035.1 uncultured Muribaculaceae bacterium
GACCTAAAGGTTTAATGCCAAACCCTAAGACTGGAACAGTTACTCCAACTCCAGAAAAAGCAGTTGAAGATGTTAAGAAAGGTATGATCGAATACAGAGCTGATTCATACGGAAACGTTAATTGCTCAGTTGGAAAAGTATCTTTCACAGAAGAAGCTTTAAAAGAAAATATACTATATGTATTAAATACTATTAACAGAGCTAAACCAAGTACTGTTAAAGGAAAATACATTCAAAATATTTCTATATCTACAACTATGGGTCCTGGTATCCATGTAGATCAAAATTCTATTGACATGTAATAATTAACATGTTATATTAACAAATGAAAAAACGAGTACCGAAGACAGTAGGGGAGCAATCTTAATAATCCTACCGAGGGAGAGTTATATATCTTTTTATGGTTATATGAACTTTCCACAATGCGGAAAGTTTTTTTATAAAAAAAGGAGGACATATATGGCAAGCGAGAAAATTCTAGAATCTAAGCGCGAGATTGTATCAGAAATAACTGATAAATTAAAGAATTCTGAATCTGTAATATTATTTAGATATTCTGAATCAACTGTTTCAGATATGCAATCACTACGTAGAGATTTAAAGAATATCGGAAGTGAAGTTAAAGTATATAAGAATACTTTAGTAAAAAGAGCACTAGACGATATGAAAATTGACTTAAGTGAATTCCTAGAAGGACCTAACGCTATCGTATTTGGTAAAGATCTACTTGAACCAATCAAAGTTCTTGACAAATTTGCTAAAGATCATAGTAATGTTCAAATTATGACTGGTATTATCAAAGGCGAAGTAGTTACACTTGATACAATTAAGAGTTATGCATCAATTCCATCTATGGAAGGATTACTTACTATGTTTGCTGGTGGCTTGATAGAGCACGTTAAAAATCTATCTATTGCACTTAATTTATATGCCGACAAATTAGGTGAAGAAAAATAATTAAAGGGAAGGAAGATTATAATGGCAAAATTATCTACAAATGAAATTATTGACGCTATAAGCGAAATGACTATTCTTGAAGTTAAAGATTTAGTTGACGCTATGAAAGAAAAATTTGGAGTAGATCCAAGTGCTGTTGCTGTTGCTGCTGCTCCAGCTGCAGGTGCTGCTGATGAAGGATCTTCAACAAAGACTGTTGTATTAAAGGATGCAGGAGCTTCAAAAATTGCTGTAATCAAAGTAATAAGAGAAATTACTGGATTAGGCTTAGTTGAAGCTAAAGCAGTTGCTGACAATGGTGGTAACATTAAAGAAAACGTTTCTGCTGATGAAGCTAACCAAATTAAGGCTCAATTAGAAGAAGCTGGCGCTACTGTTGAATTAGCTTAATTAATAAGATAGTTAAAACAAAAAAAGCTCAAGCAATTGAGTTTTTTTTTATGTTCATAAGTGCTATAATATCAACAGGTGATTAATATGAATAATAAAGGATGGGGCTTCGGTATGATGATAATACTAATGTGCATTATACTATTCTTTGGTCTTGTTGCTCTATACTATATATTCAGAATGCATGATGGTGGATTACTATGAAAAAGATGATTATACCATGGTGCATAATAGCATTATGTTTATTTGGAAGCATATACTTTATTGGAATAAGAGTAAATAAAGAGTACAAACCCTATCGAGAATTTGAATCAGATTTAATAGAATCTGCAACAATTTACTTGAATTTGACAGATACAAAGTTGAAAAGTGGAGAAAAAAAGACTATAAAAATAGAAGAAATGTTGAAAACAGAAGTTTTATCAACAAATAAAGTAGAAGATGATGAGTGCAACGGCTATGTTATTGTAAAGAATGTGGGTAGTGAATATCAATATAATGCCTACATAAAGTGCAAAAATTACACTACAGTTGACTATAAAGAATAAATTAATGAAAAAAAGCGTATATATTACAAATATGTGTTGACATAAATTGACGAAAATGTTATATTATAAACGCGTTTGGAATTAGGTTTCACTTAAGGTGAGACCTAGTTTTAAGGGGAATTCGATACACCAGGGTGTGTGTACGTAGAAAGGAAATATATGACTACTATCAATCAATTAGTAAGAAAGAAAAGAACAAAGAAAACTAGAAAAGGTAAGAGTCCTGTATTAAACGTTGGATTTAATTCAATGGAAAGAAAGACTACTGATACAAACCATC
>CAYWFZ010000087.1:0-2126 GCA_964458035.1 uncultured Muribaculaceae bacterium
CATACAGCTCCTTGTTTAATATTTATAGATGAAATTGATGCAGTAGGTCGTCAAAGAGGTGCTGGTTTAGGTGGAGGACATGATGAAAGAGAACAAACTTTAAACCAATTGCTTACTGAGATGGATGGATTTGGAGCAAATGAAGGAATTATTATCATAGCTGCTACAAATAGACCTGATGTATTAGATCCAGCATTACTTCGTCCAGGAAGATTTGATAGACAAGTAACTGTTAGTTTACCAGATCAAAAAGAAAGACTTGCTATACTTAATGTACATGCAAAAGATAAAACTTTTGATTCGACAGTTAACTTAGAAAATTTATCAAAACGTACTCCAGGATTTAGTGGAGCAGACTTGGAAAACTTACTAAATGAATCTGCATTACTTGCTGTTAGAGCAAATAAAAATAAAATAACTATGACAGAAATTGATGAAGCAACAGATCGTGTTATGATGGGACCTGCTAAAAAGACTAGAAAAATCACAGAAAATGAGAAGAGATTAATCGCTACTCATGAGTCAGGACATGCTGTTGTAGGATTAAAACTTCCTGATGCTCAAGATGTTCATAAGATAACTATTATACCTCGTGGACAAGCTGGTGGATACACAATGATGCTTCCAACAGAGGAAAAAATGGCAATTAATACGAGAAAAGAACTAATGGGTCAAATTACTGGACTTTTAGGAGGTAGAGTTGCTGAGGAATTATTCTTAGGCGAAGTTACAACGGGTGCAAGTGATGACTTTAAGAGAGCTACAAAAATTGCTCGTGCAATGGTTACTGAATTTGGTATGTCAGATTTAGGACCTATTCAATTAGAAGATAGAAATGAAGGAATATTCTTAGGAAGAGATTATAACAAATCAAAGAACTTCTCAGATGCTGTTGCTTTAGAGATAGATCAAGAAGTAAGAAATATAATTGATGAATGTTATAGAGAGTGTACTAAGATATTAAAGGAAAATAAAAAGCTAGTTAAGTTAATATCTGAAGCTTTAATCGAAAGAGAAACTATAACTAAAGAAGAGATTGATGAATTAGTTAAAACTGGTCATATAACAGACAAGAGTGAACAAGCAGATGATTTAAAATCATTAAAAGAACAAGCTAAAGAAATCGGTATTAAAGGTTATAGTAAAATGACTAAAGAAGAACTTGAAGAAGCTATTAAAAATTCTACTGAAAAGTAGAATTTTTTATGCTATAATTATACTAGGTGAGTATCATGAATGAAAAGGGAAAAGGTAACATAAGATCTTATATCGCAGTTGTTGTTATTTTAGTCTGTGCACTTATTTTTATTTTCTATTTATTAGAAACTGAGAAAACTAGACTAAATGCTAAGCCTATGACAGAAGAAGCAACTAAGGCAAAAGAAAATACTACTTTACCTGCAGGAGAAACTACCACTACAACTATTGCTGTTAATCATAATGAAGGAGTAAGTACTCCGATTAATGTTGAACCCGTTTCTAATTTTGAAGCTAATCTAAGTGATATTATTGGAGATTTAGGTTTCTTTGGAAATTATAATGTAACAACATTTTTTCATGGTGTTGAATTTACTTTTAAGTGCACTAATTACGATGAACCATCAGGCATCTGTAGTGGTGGAAGTGCATTGATGAAAGTTAATGATGCTCTTTATCCTTTGTATACTTATACTGATGCTTCTTCAAACTTTCTTTTAAGAGGAGAAGATTATTATATATTACTAAATGATGATATGGTGTTACTATACACGAGTAACATTAACTTAACGGGAAATGCTAGAATATTTGATTTAAGAGGTACTCAAGTAGGTACACTAAATAATACTTTAACTTCATATAAACTTGGTGAAAGTGTTATGAAGAAACTTTATCCAAATATTGAAGACAATAAAATATATTATTACTCATGTAATAATAATCAAGTAGTTGTAAATTCCGTTGAACTTGGTAATTATGAAGCTGTAGAGCTTTTAGAGACAATTGAAGGCAGTTGTTATTAGAAATAATTTTATTTATTTTTATTATATCTATGATATAATTGAGTATGTAGACAAAATATATAAGAAGGCAGTGATTTAAATGGCAAAAGTAATATCTTTAGTTAATCAAAAAGGTGGTGTAGGAAA
>CAYWFZ010000088.1:0-2126 GCA_964458035.1 uncultured Muribaculaceae bacterium
GAGGCATTTACAATGTCATCAGCATCTTCTCTAACAGACGCAGGTACTTCATCTTTATATAATAAGATATCTTGTGATAATCCAACAATTGCATTAAGTGGTGTTCTTATTTCATGTGACATACTACTTAAGAAGTCTGACTTAGCTCGATTAGCTTTCTCTGCTGAATTTTTAGCTAACTCTAATTGACTAATCATCTTAACATCAGGATTTTCAATAGTGAAATACATTATTAATGAGACAAATGATAAGGCAAATCCTTGTATGACCATCTCAGGTATAAAAGTCTTTATAATAACTAAAATAATGATTAAAACTATTAGGGATAATAATGGGATTAATTTTCTTTTCTTATCTGTAAATTCTTTGCTTAGCATTAATTTAAATACAAATCCAATAATTCCAATTAGGCAAAGAAATACACCTATAAATAAAACATTCATAGATAGACCAGCGCTGTCAATTGATCCATTTTGGAATATTATTTCAACCGGTAATAGTATAATGATAACCGATAATATTAAATTAAGAATTAAAGTTACCCTAGTTGATTTTTTTAATCTATCTTCATCATTTATAGAAATACTCATAACGTATCTATATAACATGCTTCCCCAAGTTAACAGCAAGGCATAGTCAACCTTAACAATTATTTGCATAATAAAGCCATCTCCAAATGTTTTTATGCAGATTAATCCTAGTAAAGCGAAAACTGATTCAATTAAATTTATTGTTATTAGTTTTCCATATATTTTCGTTTCATAAGTTCCGATACTTCTTTTTGAGAAAAAAGCTATATTAACAAGTGCGATTATAAACAAGGCACATATAGGATAAGATAAAAAGCCCATTGTATCAATCTCCTTATAATAATTATATAATCTTTTTTCTCTCAATAAAAGAAAAAAGAAATAACTCTACACTTATTTCCCTATATTTCTTTTTAATTCTTTATATTCCGTTAGTTTTTGACTCATTGGTTTATCTTCTGGTAGACTGCTTCTATATTCTTTTAAACTCTCAACTATTTCATCTATATATTTTTTTACTTCAACATAGTTATTAAATCTATCAGTAGATGCAAAGAAGAAGCTTGGGTCTAATTCGTAGAATTCTTCTAAATCTCTAAGAATTTCTTCATGCAATTTTTTTTCTTTAGTATGTACTACACTATCAATTTGTTCTTGCATGCTATATCCAGGCCATTCAGCAACTCGGTCTTTAATAAACTCATCCCAATAGTTAATTGGAATAGTGCTTCTTTTTTCAACACCTTTTTTCTCCCATATTTCCCATTTTAAAGTTGCCAGCATATCTCGCATAACTGTATTGGTTTCAGTCTTAATAAGTAATTTTAAGTCGTTTTCTAATTCATCTTTTTCGTCAAGCTCGTTGTAATTTTTATAAGAACCTAAAGAAAAAGATATTTCTTTTGCCATGATGGTTGGGTCAAAAAATTCTCCAAAATTAACTACAAAGTGATTGCCATACTGTTCAACTGATATTGGTAAAATAAGGGAATTTGTAGACATTGCACCATCAACAGCTCCAAAATGTGTATCATAGATAATTTCGTTTTCGGAAATATTCCAAGTTCCTTCAGATAAAATCATGGTATGGTATCCATCGTTTAATGTCTTTTTATTTACTTCTCCAGTATAAAATCTGTCTTCTTTTGAAAGTTCATCAACATACCAAACTCCAAACCATTCCATCATAGTTTCATTCATATTTCCATGCATATTTCTATAGTCGCTTGCCATAACGTAAAATTGTTCTTTTATTTGTTCATTTACTATTTCATAGTCAAATTTACCTATATGTGAGACGACAAATGTTACACTTCTACCCTTTGGAATTTTATAGTCTTTATTTCCATAAACGTCCACCGTTTGACCTTTTATTTTTCTTTGAGCAAGAAGTGCTGCTCTTTGCACTGGTCTAGTAGCCTTTCTGAAATTAGCCAATTTTATTTCTGAATCATTTATTACTAAGTCTTTTTTTCTTGCTTTATAATCTGAAAAATCTTTTTCCACTTGTTCTTTTGACATTTTCACAACAAACACTCCTTCTAAAATTTAATGCTATTGCTTACATTTATAACACTGCTAAGATGTAAAAACTCT
>CAYWFZ010000089.1:0-2071 GCA_964458035.1 uncultured Muribaculaceae bacterium
GATACTGAAAAATCCAAAAATAAAAGAATGGCTATAAAGATAAGTAAATACAAGGGTTTAAGGTACTCAAACGAGTATCTTTTATTTTGGAAAATATTGGTAAAAATATTGATTTTGTGTCGAAAAAAGTATATAATTATAATTACAACGAAGCTCATTGATTTACTCGGTACTCTTTTAGAGTATTCGCAATCTTTTGGCTATATTATTTATGGTCGTCTCTTAATTGGGGAGCATCAGTAGGAATCGCAACTCATACTGCTATATTATTGATGTAATGCCTAATAAGGTAGCTATTCCATATTACTATGGTATAGCTAGATGGCCTGTTCTATTGACAATCAATTTAGTCAATGAGGCCTCTAGTAAATATTTTATTAGAGGAGGGAAAATATGGATTTTAAGTTCAAATACTTGTCCAAAGACAAGAAAAAGAAAAAAGAAAGACAAATTGAATTAGAGTATTCTAATGATAAGTCTTATTTTGAAATTTTTCTTAATGCAATTGTAGTTCTTTTAACAAGCGCTACATTTCTTAGATTCGTTGTTAAGATTGTTAAAATTATAATGAACGGGTCATTCTATTATTTTTGTAATAATAGAATTTTTGTTTTTAAAGAGGTGAACTATGGATCTGGATAAGCTGATAGAGCAAAAAATACAAGAGTCTAGATTATATGGAGTAACCAAACCATCTATAATTAAAGATATGTTAGATATTCCAAATAGAATTAATATAAAAAAATTGGACAAGCAAATAGATAGTTTTTATGATACTTTTTATGTACATAAAACATGGGCAAAAGAAAATCAAACAAGAGAGCAAAAATATGAAAAATTTCTTAATATTGAAAAGGATATATCTGAAAGATTTATAGAGATTCCTACTGGAGAAGATACAACAAAATATAGAAAAATAGTTACAATTAACCAAGATTGGTTAAAGAAAAGTCAGAAGATATTTAATAAGATTTTAATGAATGTTTTACTTGATAAAAAAGTAAGAGGGATAAAGCAGAAAAGTATTGTTCCTTATTTGCATTCAGCTGTTAAACAACGTTCATATCATACTAATGCCCAAGTTCATATTGGAGATAAATATGTCTTTGCTATTGATTTAAAGGACTTTTATCCATCTGTTACTAAATATAAATTATATCTGTTTTTCAAAAACAATTTTCATTTATCTTCTGATGTATCTATGTTTTATGCTGTTCTGTCAACTTGTAAGTCAGATGATGGAACATATCGTTTAGGACAAGGCTTATCTCAGAGTTCTACACTTGCTTATCTTGTAAATTATAATTTATTTAACTATTTATATTATTTATCTAAAGAAAATGATATTGATATGTCCATATATGTTGATGATGTAGTATTTAGTAGTAAGAAAGTAATACCTCAATCTTTTATTGATAGACTATTTGGCATTATTAAAAGAAATGATATGTTAATAAAAAGGCAAAAGGTTCGTAATTACAAAAAGGAAAGTGTAAAAAAAATAACAGGTGTCTATATAAATGGTAATAGAACGAGAGTGGCTAACAACAAGCATTTAGAAATTCACATTCAATATAAGTATTTAAAAAATGAAATTAAAAATGTATGTAATCTTGACGAATACTTTAAAATATATAATTTATATTTAAAATTTTATGGTAATTATCAACATATTCAAATGGTAGAAGGTAGAGTTCATGACCGTTATAGGTTATTTATAAAAGAATATGATGAATACTTTCCAAAAGGAATTAACAAAAAACAAAAAAATTTAATTTATCAAAAAAACAATGTAAAAAATATTGCAGATAGTCAAAAAATAAATAGTTGCTATCAAAGATTAGTAAATAAAAATAAAATTAAAGCAGATGTTCTATGAGCATCTTTTATTATACAAAAATTTATAAAGAAAGAGAGGAATGATATATGAATTATGGTATCTTTAGAAGTCAACCAATAATGACTATAAACGATTTAGCACAAATCGGATCACACAATAAACGAGATAAAAAAGCATATAAAAGCAATCCTAATATTAAATTAGAATTAACTAAAAATAATATAGAATTAG
>CAYWFZ010000090.1:0-1860 GCA_964458035.1 uncultured Muribaculaceae bacterium
CCCTTGATATTTTGTCACTTTTATGGGAAAATATTGTATCGGAAGTCCCTATTAGGGTTGTCAAAGAGGGCGTTAGCTTAACTAATACTCACGGTGATGGTTGGGAATTAGTTAGTGAATAGAGACTTAAGGAAGGAGTGATACTATGGCAGTTCCATTTAGAAGAACTAGTAAAACTAAAAAGAGAATGCGTCGTACTCATTTAAAGAAAGCATTACCTGGTGTAATAACTTGTCCTAAATGTGGTGCTCCTATTAAAGCACATAGAGCTTGTCCTGAATGTGGATATTACAAAGGAAAAGAAGTAGTTCCAGCAAAAAAAGAGGACTAATATAACTTTAATATTAAAAAGACGTCTTTTAAAAACACCAATTAAGGTGTTTTTATTTTTGTTTCTATATACTTTTTGCTAATTATTTTGTATAATTAAGTATGAAAGGTAGATGGAAATGAATAAAAATAAGCAAGTTTTGCGTCATTGTCCAAACTTTTATCGAATTGTTAATTTTGAATATTTAGAAGATGATAAGTTATCGGAGAAGTTAATTGATGTATATCAAGAGTATGTGTTTAAAATTAATGTTAATGATAAAAAAGAAATATCTAAGGTAGAGCAACTTGATTCTATTCTTAGCAAATATATAGATGATTATATTTTTAGAAAAGAACTTAAAACGGAGATGAAAAAAATACGTGTGAGAAAAGATGAAGATATTTTAACCGCTATCGTTAATTGGATAATTAAAGTGTTTGATAATTACGAGGAAGGATTTACAAGAAATATATATTTTTCAAGATGGATATAAAGAGGTGAATAAATGGAACAAGATTTTTATTTTGAGGAGTCTAATCCTCGAAAAACAAAAAGAATTATTTTTATATTAATATTGGTGTTTTTGCTAATAGTTGGCGGTTTATATTATTACAGAAGTAAATATACTTTAAATATAAAGAAGAATTTAAAATATGAAGTTGGTACAGTTTTACCCACTGATGTAAGGGAGTTTGTTAATAATAAAGTAATAGATGAAACAGATTATACATTACTTATGACTTCAATATCTACTGAAGATGGAGTATTAAATAAAGTAGGAGACTATACATATAAAATAAAATATAAGAATGTTACTAAAACGGGTAAAATTAAAGTAGTAGATACTGTTGCTCCAAGAGTCGAAGTGGAAGAACTTACAGTTGGAGTAGATGAAGATTTCTTAGTTGACGATTTTGTTAAGGTGTGTGAAGATTACTCAAAACCATGTAAGGTTGAATATGAAGACGAAAGTGATGGTAAAGCAAATGAAAAAGAAGGAGATTATAACTTTAAAATAAAAGTGAGTGATTCTGCTGGAAACATGGTGAAAAAAGATGTTACTTTGCATGTAAAGAAAGGTTATAATTCTACTGATACAAAGACATCTGACTTAAAAATAGACCATATAGATCCAGAATTTGCTGATTGGAATAATGATATGATTGTTAAATTCACTAAAGCTTGTGATCCAAATGAAGTAGATGAATCAGATGGTTATGGTGAACTTATGGATATATCTGGAGATGATTTGCACAATTATATTGATCCACTTTATATGAATAATAAAATTGAAGATAAGCAAATTATAATGGTTTATAATAAATATAATTTAGTAATTGGATATGCTATTAGAGTTAAATTAGATAATGGTTTATATTTATATTGTAAGAAATAGTAGATAGTATACTATTTCTTTTTTTAAAGTAAAAATTTGTAAATTTCTATTGTCAAAAGTTTTATAATATGTTATATTAGTGTTGCTTGTGTAGACATGGCGATGTAGCTCAGCTGGCTAGAGCGACCGGTTCATACCCGGTAGGTCGGGG
>CAYWFZ010000091.1:0-1819 GCA_964458035.1 uncultured Muribaculaceae bacterium
TGCAAAACCTATTACTAATAAATGAATTAAGATAAAATATTGTTTATTCTTCATAGTATCATTTCCTTCTACTTCCCCAAATATGTTATTTTTGCATATCCATTTCCTTGCTTTGCACAATTAGCCGTCGGAGTTGATGATGTACATGTTGTTGAAATGGTTTTAGTTGATTCTTCGCTAGATTGTGCGCAATTATAGCAATACATAGATTTATTTGTTAAGAGAAGATTTCCTATGTAAGATGAGCCTCCGCCTGTTGCTCTATAATTTCCAGTTCCTCCATAAAGGCCTGAACCTCCCCCAGAATAGCCCATTCCACCTTTTCCAAATTCACCATTGTCTTCATGACCTGCATAAATTGAACTGCCTGGAGTAGTCTGCGAAGCGTCTTCATAAGTTGAGACATCATAAGGAATATTAACACTACAAATAGATCTGCTACCTTTAATTCCTCCACCATTTCCACCAGAGCAATAAACATACTGATTACTACCCAAGTCTAAAGCTTGTGCTCCGCCACCTCCTGAAGAAACAAGTAAAATTGATGAAAGGTGGGTTGACAAAGTCGAAAGAAGTCCACTTTTTAAAGCTAAGTGAGTAGAACCGCCGCCTGAAATATTAATCTGAGCAGGGACTGCACTACTAGTCCAATTATACGAGGCATCTCCACCACCATTGTATCCTCCTTTTACAATAACATTTGCTTGATAAGATGCCATTGTACCAGTTCCTCCTACGTTTATGAAGACCTTCTGATCTGCATTTATGCTTATATCACCAAATGCATAAGCACCATATCCCCCATAGTATGAAGAATTATAATTTCCACCTTGTGCTCCCCATGCTTCTATTTTGTAATTTCCATCACATGGCGTTGTGAATTCTTGCTCTGCACCTGTATAATCAAACGTCCAAACTGTACCCTCAACATACTTACACATATCTTCTGCATAATCTGTTCTACTTATTTTTTCAACATTTATAGTACATGTTATTTCACTTGTACTTGTTGAAGTTATTACTTTACTGTTTTTACTTTGGGCTGGTAGATTACTTATTTGTTCAACAGTTATGTTATCACTTGGAGAGCAAGTAAGTACAATGTTGGCATCATATTGGTAACTATGGTTAGTTACTGTATATTCTAAAGTATCATTTCCACTTCCAGTGAATGTGAATGATTGTTTGTCTTTAGATATTAAAGTTTTTGAATCACTATTATTTATTTTTAAGTTAGTTATTTCTATTTTAAAATCTTCTATATTTTCTGCGACATTAATGATACCAGTTATATCTAGTACAGTATTTGCTGCTGCATATCCAACAGTTGCCAAAAATATTATTACAAATATTACGAAATGCTTTTTCATACTAACTCCCATTATCTTATTATTAGTATTAGTATAACCTAAAACAAGTTATATATCAACAACCTATTTTAGGTTATGATAAAGTACTTTTGAAAAGGAAGTACACTTATGAATAGATTAAGAGAACTTAGAGAAGATAAAGACTTGTATCAAAAAGACATAGCAAAAATTTTAAATATGTCACAGACAGGTTATTCTCAATATGAAACTGAAACAAACGACATACCAACTGATATATTAAAAAAGTTAGCCGACTATTATCATACTAGTATTGATTATTTATTATATAGAACAGATAGAAGAAACCCGTACCCTAAATCAATTGTTGATTTAAAAGAAGAAAATAAACAAACAAAAAACTCATTTGTCTTAACAAAATGAGTTTTTTATATTAATTATTTTGCAATATTTACTTGGAATAATTCAACTTCAACTGGAGTTTCTTGACC
>CAYWFZ010000092.1:0-1803 GCA_964458035.1 uncultured Muribaculaceae bacterium
ATGCGACCTTGCCAAGGTTGAGACGGGAGTTCGATTCTCCTCACTTGCTCCATTTATTTGATAAATACATATTTATATGTGTTTATATAGATTTAATTTATTAGAATTGTATTGGTGTACATTAAAACAAACTAAATCTAGAATTAAGACTTTTTATAAGTCTTTTTTCTTGTAATAAATTGCTATGTGTATATACATCTAATGTTGTAGATACTTTAGAATGTCCTA
Organism: uncultured Muribaculaceae bacterium; assembly: GCA_964458035.1. Classification (GTDB taxonomy): domain Bacteria; phylum Bacillota_I; class Bacilli_A; order RF39; family UBA660; genus CAG-582. The sequence continues at coordinate 229 of CAYWFZ010000092.1, forward strand.
AACGTTTACTTATAACATGTATATCAATTCTCTTATTTAATAAATAAGTAGCATGACTATGTCTAAATTGATGTAACTTAATAGGTCTAATATTTCTTTTATTACAAGCACTTATTTTATATCTATTTATCGTAGTAGGAGCTAAAGGCTTTGAACCACCAAATATAAAATAATCAAATGTAGCACCATTATAATAATTATAAAGTCTCATAATATCTCTTTTAAGCTTATTACTAATATATATAACACGATTACTAGAAAGTGTCTTAGGTGTACCTATTTCACGTTTTCCGTGCTCATCTATAGTTTTATTAATAGTAATATAATTATCTTTTAAATCATAGAATTTTAAAGCCATAACTTCTCCAGGACGACAACCAGTATAAAACATAAATTCAAAAAATGTTTTATAAACAATATTATCAAAACCCTTAATAAAGTTTTTGAATTCCTTTAAAGTATAAAAGTCAGTATGCTTATACTCTATCTTTAAATTTAAAGGTGTAAATTCATAAAGTATAGAATTAGATATATAATCTTTCTTAATACAATACTCTAAAAAACCTTTTAACATACAATATAAAGATTTATTATAATTATTACAAAAGTTAAACTTATCAATAAAACACTTCCAATCATCTAATAAATCTGGTGTTATATCTTCTAAGTTGTAAGAATTAAAATAAGATAAAATATTCTTATTAAAATTATATTGGTGTACATTAAACCATTGTTTTTTATGTCGGTTACTAACATATATTAAATATTCACTGTAAGCTCTTTCAAAACTCACTTACATTTCCCCTCACTTTCTGAGGGTATATATTAAATCTTTTATTAATTCTTGTCAAACCACCTCACTTATAAGATAGTATAACATAAAATTATTTATTTTTTTCTAAATTTATCATATTTAGATTTAGAAACTTCTTTTTTATAATATTCATACCAAGAATAAGTTTGTTCTAATCTTTTTTCATCTAAATACTTTTGTCTAATTTCATTCAAATCACTAAAATATGAAACTAAAAAAGGTATTAAAAAAGCAGAAACTAATAATAATAACAAAACAATAGTAATAATAACTATTAAAAAATCATCCATAAAACCTCACTTAACTTTATTCATCTTCAATAAAAAATAAAGCATATAAAGAATTAATTATACCAAGAATACAAGCTGAAAATCTTATAAAATTAAAATCAAAGAAATTAGAAATAAGTATAAAGAATAAAAGAAATAAACTTATAATATTAATTACTATAAAATATTTTTCCATAATTTAATCACCACCTAAACTTGTATAATAATCTATAAATTCAAATAAAAGAACTTCATCTATATTCGAATGAGACAAAAGTCTATCTTTACTATTTATAGCTTTATCTAAACTATCAAAAAATAAATAATTAGTGGAATAATAACCAGTACCAATATATCTATAAAATATAGCATATTTAAGTTTCATATTACCACCTCTCGTTATAATCAAATCTTGAATTATACTCATCCAATACAGATTTAAAATAACTCATATTACGTCTAAAACAAGACCATTGACCAATATGTCTAGCA
>CAYWFZ010000093.1:0-1797 GCA_964458035.1 uncultured Muribaculaceae bacterium
GATGCAGCACTTGAGGGAGCTGGATATATTATAGCAGAATGGATAAGTGACAATGCATACTATCGTAAATGGATAAGAAACTTTGTCTTTAATAATGGGACAATTTCATCTAAGATAAAGAAGAATGCTAGTGATGAAAAGAAACTATATGACATGTACTATGATTTTTCTGAAAGTATTAAACATACTAAACACTATCGTATTTTAGCAATAAATCGTGGTGAAAAAGAAAAAGTCTTAACTGTTTCTATTGATATGGATGAAGAAGCAATATCAGAATATTTAAAAAAGAAAATAATTAAAAATCCAACTTCGTTTGTAACAGATTTAGTTGAAAATAGCATAAAAGACTCGTTAAAGAGATTAGTCCTTCCTAGCATAGAAAGAGAAATAAGAAGTGAAATAACTGAAAATGCTGAAGAAAAAGCAATTGAAACATTCAGCATTAACTTAGAACATTTACTTTTAACAAGACCAATTAAGGGTATGACAGTTCTAGGATTTGATCCAGGATATGTTAATGGATGTAAGTTAGCAGTAGTAGATGCATCAGGTAAATACTTAGATTCTACTGTTATAAAACCATTCTTAAATTCAAATCAAGAAGCCAATATTGCAGCTAGCAAATTAATTGTAAAAAATCTAATTGAAAAATATAAAGTAGACATCATTTCTATTGGTAATGGAACAGCATCTCGTGAATCAGAAAAATTCTGTGCTGAATTAATTAAAGAAAATAACTTAAAATGCAAGTATGTTATAACTTCTGAAGCAGGAGCATCCATTTATTCAGCGTCTAAGTTAGCAATAGAAGAATTTCCTGACTTGGCTGTTGAAAAAAGAAGCGCCGTATCAATTGGTAGAAGAATTCAAGATCCATTATCAGAACTAGTTAAGATAGATCCAAAATCTATTGGTGTTGGAGAATACCAATACGATGTTAACCAAAAGAAACTAGGCGAGTCTCTTGATTTTACAACATCTAAAGTTGTTAATGAAGTAGGAGTAAATATTAACACTTCATCTAGAAGCATCTTGAAATACGTATCTGGATTAACAAAATCTGTAATTGATAATATAATAAAATATAAAGAAGAAAAACATATTGAAAATCGCGAAGAGATAAAAAAGATAAAAGGTATGACTCAAAAAGTATACGAGCAAGCTATAGGTTTCTTAAGAATACCTAATGGAACTAATCCTCTTGATAATACTGGTATTCACCCAGAGAGTTATGGTGTTGCTGAAAAATTGCTTAAAGAATTAAATTTAGATATTAAAGATATTAATACGGATAGTTTTAAAGAAAGTATAAAAAATGTAAAAATAAGTGAAATGATGCATAAATTAAACACAGATGAGTATACTTTAACAGATATCATAAAAGAGTTATTAACTCCAGGATTAGACCCACGTGATGAGTTAGAAGCCCCAATTTTAAAAAGTGATATTCTTCATATTGAGGACTTAAAAGTAGGTATGGAACTTGAGGGTACTGTAAGAAATGTTGCATCATTTGGAGCATTTGTTGATATCGGATTACACGATGATGGCTTAATTCACATATCGAAGATGAGTAAGTCATTTGTTAAAAATCCTAATGATATTTTAAATGTTGGTGATATTGTAAAATGCTATGTAGATGGCATAGATTTAGAAAAACAAAAGGTTCAATTGAGTTTAATAAAAGAAAAAAATTAAAAAAATTATAAAAAAAGTATTGCAATTAACATTAAACATTTGTATAATGTTAATTGTCTACTTGATGCGGGTGTAGTTTAATGGTAGAGCTTCAGC
>CAYWFZ010000094.1:0-1718 GCA_964458035.1 uncultured Muribaculaceae bacterium
GTTGCATTTTCATATAAATATGTTATAATGAATAAGTAATTTGAATTTGGATGCAATCTCATACGGGAGATGCGCTCATAGCGCAATTGGATAGAGCGTTAGACTACGGATCTAAAGGTTAGGGGTTCGACTCCCTTTGGGCGCACCAGTATCGAGAAGTAGCACAGCTTGGTAGTGCATTTGGTTTGGGACCAAGGGGTCGCAGGTTCGAATCCTGTCTTCTCGACCATTTTTGATTACAAAAAGAGTCAATTCGTTGATTCTTTTTTTATTACCCTGCTTTCCCTTGTGTCACTTAGATATATTTTGTCAAACAGTTTTATTAAATCACACTCTTTAATTCGAAAACTTGTACCTCTATCGTGTATTTCTCCCATGTGATCTCCATTTTTTACAACGCCTATATGAAAAGTGATGCATATAATACCTTGCTCTATTAATTTTAAGAACGTGTCAAAGTCTTTTATAGTATAAAAATCAATACTTTTGTAATGGTAATGAGCTATACTGTGTGTATATCTTTTGCTGGCGTTAACAACAGCTAGATACTTTAATTTTTTATTCAATCTTTTCTCAAGTTCGTCGAAGCTCCAAAACACATAATTTTCGAGCAATTCCATATTCATATTTATAACTTTTAAGAATATTTTTCTTTGTTTATAGTCAATTATAAGTCCCATCAAATATTTAGCTGCTATACAACTTAAACAATTGCCATAAACAGTTGCATTGAGGATTTTATAATCTTTCATTGTTTTATCTGGGTAACCATATTTTTTTACTAACCTTTTTATTTCAAATTCTTCCTTTCCTTGTGGTGTTTGATTAAATAAAGTTGTGTATTTGTCACTGTTAACTAACTTTGTTTTAATTTCTATACCATAAAAATCCGGATTACTACTCCTATCCTCTTCTTTTCCTAATAAATCCTCAAATGTTTTACCTATTCCAGTTGAACCTCCTCTCGTTGTCTTAACATAACCCAACTCTCTTATCTCGTAAAATTTTTCTAAAAGTAACTTCATAGATTCTTCCATATTTTCCCTCTTTCTTTAAAATAATGTTTTCTATACTATCAAGAATCATCTAAGAATTATGTCGAATATTAGAAAGAAATTATATTATTTTTACTGCATATTTTTTTTAGATATGGTATAATTTCTATAGGTGATAGAATGAGTACAGGATGTATATACAACATAGATCTAAAAACCAGCAATAATGAGACAATTTCTGTATCATCTGACTATTTTAATCATTTTTTTGTTGCTAATTTAGATGATAATGGTGATGAAACAACTTATAACATAGTTGAAAATTCTTCTGAATTAGGCGCAAACTTTTTTATGATTAAAATAATTGATGAGTTTGCAAAGGATGCACAAGAATTATATAAGAGGTTGTTTGAGAAAAAAGATATAATAGAAATAAGTTTATATTTTACTAACGGACTAAGGCAAGAGTTCATTATTCCCAAAAAGAGAGTTGCCAATAACGGTGTTATGGAAAATAAATACGAAGAAATACTTGAGTTGGAAGATGGTTTTGGTATTATAGTTACCGATAAAAACTTAAAATATAAAAAAGAACTATTTGCTTAGTTCTTTTTTTATTTATATATATTAATATAACGAAAAAAGTAACGAACTTCGTTACTTTTATTTTCAAAATGGTGTCCCGTTGGGAATTCGAATCCCAGACCCTCTGATTAAAAGTCA
>CAYWFZ010000095.1:0-1688 GCA_964458035.1 uncultured Muribaculaceae bacterium
AGTCCTTAAGTTTGTTAATTAGACACTATGATTATACCATAAATTTCGGATGTTTTATCATAAATTAAAAAGAAAAGATAGTTATTTAACCTTTTCTTGAAATACTTTACTTATTAGATCTATGCATTTTTTCTTTTGAGACATTCTTGGATGAACATATAAATTAAGAGTAATATTTACATTTGCATGTCCTAATAATTCGCTTACTGTTTTATAGTCAACCCCCGCAGCTATACAATTTGTTGCAAATGTATGTCTTAGTGAATGAAAATTTATATGTTTAATTTTATTTATCTTTAGCATTTTTTCAAAATATTTTCTATATGTTCTTGGTTCAATATATTTTTCATTTCCGGATATAATATATTCATTATCTCTTCCTTTAAAGTTTTTTAATATATTTAAAAAACAGTTGTTAATTGGAATATCTCTATTTGCACTTTTTGTTTTTGGTGTTGTTATTATAACTTTGGATATATTTTTATTCTTATCTTTAATATAAACCCGTTGAATTGTTTTATTTACTGTCAATATTCCTTTTTTAAAATCTATGTTTTCCCATCTCAATGCACATACTTCACCAATTCGTAATCCTGAATATAATGAAATTAAAATTCCTAGGTTTTGATTATTTAAATTTTCAATAGAATAATTTGTTATTTTATTCTGCTCACTTTTGGTAAGAATATAAATTCTTTCCTCTTTATGAGTTTTTGGGTAGTTAAAAGATAGTTCTATATAATCTATTAGATTATCATTTATTGCTTTTTTTAGACTGCCCTTAACAATTATTGCTATATCTTTAATGGTTTTTTCAGACAAACCGTCAGCGCTACTTTTATTCCCATTTTTTGATAAATCAAGTAAATAATCTTGAATTATTTTATGATTTATATCTTTTAAATAATAATTTCCAAGTCGAGGAATTATATGATTAAAAATATTAGTAGAATAATTAGCATATGTTGATTCTTTAATATAATTCTTTTTGTCTAACAACCATTCATAAATCCAATCTTTGTAAAGTATTTTCTTTCTTAGTAATTGCATATTACTTCTCCTTTCATAAATATTATAAAAGATAGTAACATTAGAATATTCATTATTTAACAAACTTAAGGACTGGAAAAGTGGTGAAATAATGAATGTTCCTAAATTAAGATTCAAAGAATTTACTGATGAGTGGAATTATAAAGTTTTATCAGACTGTGTTAATAGAATTACAGTAAAAAATACAAATAATGAATCAAATTTAGTTTTAACTATTTCAGCACAATTTGGATTGGTCGATCAAACTGTATTTTTTAACAAAAATGTTTCTAGTAATAATTTAACAGGATATTATTTATTGAAAAATGGAGATTTTGCATATAATAAAAGCTATTCCCAGGGATATCCGTGGGGGGCGATAAAAAGATTAAATAAATATAATCAAGGTGTTGTTTCATCACTTTATATTTGTTTTAAGCCAAGTAGTAATATTAACTCAAATTATTTAGAACAGTACTTTGAAACAAACAAGTGGCATCAACAAATTAGCGAAGTATCAGTTGAGGGAGCTAGAAATCATGGATTATTAAATATATCAGTAAATGATTTTTTCAACACAAAACATATTGTACCATCAATAAATGAACAAACTAAAATAGCCAATTTCTTATCATTATTAGACAAAAAAATAGATTTAC
>CAYWFZ010000096.1:0-1675 GCA_964458035.1 uncultured Muribaculaceae bacterium
TTTCTTTATGTTTCCACCTATATCCATCTTGCACCTCCAATTACATTTTATATAATTTTTTTTGTTTTGTCTGTCAAAGGTCTTTTACAATTATAGATATCTTAACATATAAAAAGTAGATTTACTAATATACAGAAATCTACTTTTTAGTTATGCAATTTTCTATTTCTTTCTTTTTATTGGATGTCTTACTACAGTCTTTAACTTGCTTGCATCAACTCTTCTTGGATCACTTAAATAAATTTCATGATGGAATCTCTTATCACTTATATCAAGTTCGTACCCATTCTCTTCCATATATTCATGCATTAATTTAACTGTTTCTGGCTCACCATCATAAGAACCAATGTGCATGCATTGTACGCATAATCCTTCATCATAAGTTAAAAATTCTACTTTAGAGAAATCTTGATGTTTCTTATTAGTTGCCTCTTCAATCGCCCATTCAAAGTCACGCTTGGTAACAAAATCAGGTAACCTAATTACAGAAATAAAATTAAACTTATCTTTACTTTTATAATCTATGCCTTCTTTATTACCCTCCTGCCACCAAAATCCTTCTAGAGGTGGAACAACATATGAAAAATAACCATCTATTTTATGAGTACCTTTATAACTCATCTTTATCGTAAACGCTATGGCATATAATAGACCAATAGATTCCTTATACTCACTATTCTCATCATTAGGATTTCCTTTACCTCTAACAGCAATATAATTCATCTTAGGAACACTTACTATACTAGGTTTACTTTTAGGCATATAAAATTCTTTATATTCCTGTTTATAATCAAATGACATATTAACACTCCAATCTTATCTTTTTAGCTTAAACTCATATATTTTATAAAGTGACTGTGAAATTTTACCACAATATAAATTATTGAAAATAAACTTCGTAATCCCATGTAAATTATTATCATCATATTTTATCAGATGAGTTGCAACATACTCTAAACATTCGTCTAATAATAGAAATTCTTTTGGATTATCAATCCCATACTTAATTTGAGCATCCATCTGATTAACTGGATTTTTTATTCTAGATGCCCTAACACCCTTTTTAGTATAAGCATCAAATAACAAATGAACATCTCCAAATATTTCTTTTATATTCCCTATAAGCATCTTCATTTCCTCTTCTAATAAATACATAGTTAATCCCTCAGCTACAATTAGCATATTACTGTTTTTTTCAACTTGTTCTAACCATTTAAAATCAGTTACGGAGCTTCCTATCATCAAATGTTTTTTATCTTCACTAAAGAAATTTCGTCTTATTTCAATTACATCCGCATAATCAATATCATACCAAAGTTTATAATTTTGTTTAACTCTTAAACACCTAGAGTCTAGTCCACAACCCAAATGAATTATTGTTGCATTTGGATGTTTTAAAATATACTCGTTACATAATTCATCAATTACAAGTGCTCTTACACTCATAAACATTGATAGCCACTTAGATTGTTTTAATGAATTAAAATCATAATCTATTTTAGAAATTATTTCTTCAGCATAAGGATCATGTAGAAATAAATTATCTCTACTTACAAGAGCCTTACCTAATAAAGGTATAAATAAAGTTTTACTTTCATTATTTAATTCCACACGTTCCTCCTTATATTTTACTTACAATATTCATCAACACTTAAAGTATCATACTTTTGATTTT
>CAYWFZ010000097.1:0-1662 GCA_964458035.1 uncultured Muribaculaceae bacterium
TGTAGAGAAAATGAAGAAAATATTATATTCATTGATGCATCTAAAGATTTTGAACCTGGTAAAAATCAAAATAGATTAAGAGATCAAGATGTTGATAAAATAATTAAAACTTATACTGATAGAGTTGAAATAGAAAGATATTGTCATATTGCTTCGCTGTCTGAAATAGAAGAGAATGATTATAACTTAAATATTCCTAGATATGTTGATACATTTGAAGAGGAAGAAGAAATTGATATAAAAGCAGTACAACAAGATTTAAAAGAAATAGATAAAAAAATAGCAGAAGTTGATAAAGAACTTAATGTTTACTTAAAAGAATTAGGATTAGACGAGATATAATGGAATATAAAAATAAGCAAACTATATCTAAGTGTTTGCACTGTAACAATGAAACATTAATGAATGTCAAAGATGTTTATAAAAAAGAGTCTGATTCTATTGATAGTGATAGTTATTATTATGATATGACGATAGTTCTGTTTTGTCCTGTTTGTAAAAGTTATAATATTATTAGTGCTTATTGGGATCATTCCTATGGTAATAAGAGTAGTATAGACGAGTATGATATATATAATGGAGATAATGTAGAAGAAAAACACTTGTACCCTAATTCGTCTAATTTAATAAAAGATAAGTCGAAATTTTTACCAGATACTGTTTTAAATAATTTTCGTAGTTCAATTGAATTAAAAAATGTGGATAAAGAATCTTGTTTAATGAAGTTAAGGAAAACTTTAGAAATGATTTGTGAAGATAAAAAAGCTAGTGGTAATAATTTATATGATAAAATTGAAAATCTAAGTAATATTGGAGTTTTACCATCGACATTAAATTCTGCTTCTACATTAGCACGAAAGTTAGGAAATATAGGAGTACATGAGGCAGACATCAATATATCTAAAGAAGAAGTAGAAAATGTAATAGAATTGGTTGAATATATAATTCGATATATTTATGTACTCCCAAAAGAAATAGAATTATTGACCAAAAAATTTAATTTTGATAAATAAAAAAAGGATTTAAACAAACATTTTTTGCATAAGTCCTTTTTTTAGATTATTTAATTTATTTTGTTTTTCTATTTCTAAATTTATTTTTTTGTCTATTAAAAGCAAAATTGAAGATACTTTCTTTTGGTACTTTATATCTGGGATAAATAGTGGAATATTTAAAATATCTTCTTTCTTTAAATTTGTTTGGTTTACTCCGTCGTCAAACTTTAAAAAGTAAGGATTTCTATTAAGAATATAAAAAAGATATCTAGAATTGTATTTGTTTTCGTTAGTTATTTTAATTTTGCATATTCTTTGATTCAAACTAAATAGGCTGTTTTCTTCGATATAATAACATTTTGCTAAAGCTTTACCATTTGGAAGATCGCTCATAACCATCGCAATGTCGTTTTTATATAGTGGGGTAAGTTGTTTAGAACATCTTTTTATGACAGTACCATCAGTTGAAATAAATTTAGAATTAATTAGTATATATTCTCCATAATTATCGATAATACTTTCATGTCCTTTGCCGTTTTCAAATGATGCGATATCTGATAACAAACAGTTTACACTGTTTTCTTTTTTTAAAAGCTTATTTGATAATCCTTTTTTATATAACTTAAGGGCTTCTATTTCCTTAGCTTGTAAATCTATTTTTTTGTCT
>CAYWFZ010000098.1:0-1646 GCA_964458035.1 uncultured Muribaculaceae bacterium
TCTAGTTGTTTATAAGTTTCAAGAGCAACACCAACTACGATTAAAAGTCCAGTACCACCTAAAGTGATAGCACTTGATAGACTTGAAATCTTGCTAAATAAGATAGGAATTGATGCTATAACAATAAGGAATATACTTCCAACAACAGTTAATCTTGAAATTGTTCCTTTAAGATAAGCTGCTGTTTTCTCTCCTGGAGAAATTCCTGGTATATAACTTCTATTCTTATCTAAGTTTTCACTCATCTCTTTTGGATTAAGTTCCATAAGTGTATAAACATAACCAAATAAGAAGATAAGTGCTATATATAGTAAATAACCTGTAGGAGTTGTATATACTATATATTTATCAGCAAATTCAACAACTGCATCATTACTAATTACTTGTCCAATTAGTGATGGAATACTTGTAATTGCACTTGCAAATATTACAGGCATAACACTTGCTGAATTTAATTTTAAAGGTATGTAAGATTGTTCTTTTGAAGCTGAACTATCTGTTCTTGTTGTATGTTGTATTGGAATTCTTCTTTCACTTATTTGCATGTATACTACACCAATTAATATTAGTAAGTATGCAAGAATAAATACGATGAATAAAACAATTCCAAGTACTTGTGTAAATTTATCTGCTAAAACTAAGTCTTTGAAGGCAGTAATGAATGTTGATGGTAAAGTATTAACGATACCAGCCATTATAAATAATGATACACCATTACCTAAACCTTTATTAGTAACTTGGTCGGCTAGCCATAGTAGTAAAGAGGTACCAGCGGTAAGGATGATAGTTGTTTTTATAATCTCCATAGTTGTTCCGCCCATGAAAGCAACGGAATAAATATATCCTTGAATGAAGGCAAATAGAATACCTAAGTATCTATTAATTCTATTTATCTTCTGTCTACCGGTAGCTCCTTGATCTTTTAATTCTTTAAAATATGGAAGTATATCCATTTGTAATAATTGTGTAAGGATTGATGCTGTAATATAAGGCATAACCCCTAACGCAAATATTGAAAAAGTCTTTAAACTTCCACCACTCATTAAGTTTAATAAATCTAGAAAACTTAAATTTTGTGTGATAGTTTTTGCTCCAGGAACTATTATATTAGTTCCTAAACCAAATACGGCTAACACAAGCATGGTGAAGTAAATTCTTTTTCGCAAATCTTTATTATTGGAACTAAATATTCCTTTAAGACTTGTAAACATTTTAAATCACCTCTGCTGTTCCGCCTTTTTCTTCAATCTTAGTAACAGCTTTAGATGAGAATCTATGAGCTTTTACATTAACCTTCTTTTCTAATGTACCATTAGCTAGTACTTTAATACCTGCTAATTGTTTTTTAACAATTCCTTTTTCGAATAAAACTTCAGGAGTAACTGTGTCGCCATCATTGAATCTGTTTAAATCAGATAAATTGATAGTGGCAAATTCTACTCTGAATCTTTTATTGTTAAATCCTCTTTTAGGAACTCTTCTATATAATGGAGATTGTCCACCTTCGAACCAAGGAGAGATGCTAGCACCACTTCTTGATTTTTGACCATTTTCTCCACGAGTAGCTGTTTTACCCATTCCTGATCCAGGTCCACGTCCTACTCTTTTTCTTGCTTTAGTTTCAGGAGATTTTTCTAAATTATTTA
>CAYWFZ010000099.1:0-1622 GCA_964458035.1 uncultured Muribaculaceae bacterium
GACCTTAACTTCTCTGGAGATAACCAAGCAAGTGCTCATGAATACACAAAAGTATTGTTCGGTACAGATAATGTATATCGTGCTGGAACTATTGGTACAGTTGCTGATAAAACAGCGTTTGGTTATGTTCAAGGTTTCTTTGAAGAAAAGATGTTTAATAAATTAAGAACTGAGGCTAGATCTTTAGGATTAGATGTAACGGGTAAAGATGAACTTAAGAAAAAAGGTATCATTAAAAGTACTGTTAGAGTTCCAGAAGTTGAAAGACTTGCTGTTGGTTGTACAGGTGTTAAAAGAACTACTGGTCAACATCCTGGAGGTATCGTAGTAGTTCCTGGGTATAAAGACATTTGGGATTTTACCCCATTCCAATACCCAGCAGATGATCCAACAGTTCCATGGAGAACAACACACTTCGATTATCACGTAATAGATGCCGACCTTTTAAAACTAGATATACTTGGACACGATGATCCAACAGTACTAAGAATGTTACAAGACTTATCGGGAATTGACGTTACTCAAATAGATTTAGGAGACTTAGATACCATGAAGATATTTACTGGGCCTGAAGTATTAGGAGTTGATAAGTATCGCCTTCGTGGGCTTACTGATAAAGAGGGAAGAAAATACTGTCCAACCGGAACACTTGGAGTACCAGAATTCGGAACATCATTCTTACTTGGAATGCTTGAGGAAACTAAACCTACGACATTTGCTGAACTTATTAAAATATCTGGTCTATCACATGGAACCGATGTATGGTTAGGTAATGCAAGAGACCTTTGTACACCTAATGAAAATGGGGACATACAAGTACCATTTAAAAATGTAATTGGTTGTCGTGACGATATAATGGTTAACTTAATTCAAATGGGACTTCCACCAGCAAAGGCCTTCAAAATAATGGAGTTTGTTCGTAAAGGAAAACCAAGTAAAGATCCTGAAACTTGGAAGGGATTTGCTGAAACAATGAGAGAATACAATGTTCCAGAATGGTATATAGACTCATGTCGAAAAATAAAATACATGTTCCCAAAAGCCCACGCTACAGCATATGTAACATCGGCATTTAGGATAGCATGGTTTAAAGTTCATCACCCAATTTGGTACTACTGTGCATTCCTTTCGATAAGAAAAGATCAATTTGATGTTGCATCAATGATAAGAGGCGAAGATGCCATAAGAGATAAAATTGATGAAATTGATGCAAAAGGAAATCAAGCAAGTAATAAAGAATCTGATACAAGAGAAACACTTCTAATTTGTCTTGAAATGGCAGCAAGAGGTTTCCGCTTTGAAAATATTAGTATTGAAAAAAGTGATGCCAAGAAGTTTAAAATCACTGATGATGGTATGGGACTTATTATACCTTTTACAGCACTTGATGGATTAGGCGAAAACGTTGCCGAAGCAATAGTTAAAGCGAGAAATGAAGCACCGTTTATCTCTCAAGAAGATTTACAAAAGAGAGGTAAGTGCCCATCATCTGCCATTGAAAAACTAAAGATGTTAGGTTGCTTAGATAACTTAAGTGAATCTAATCAATTATCACTATTTTAGTTGATACATAAACGAGATTGTAAAATCTCGTTTTTTTGTCAAAAAAATGTATAAAATAA
>CAYWFZ010000100.1:0-1543 GCA_964458035.1 uncultured Muribaculaceae bacterium
AATAAAAATAAGTGTTGACAAAACAGATTGTGCTTGCTAAAAAAAAAAAAAAAAAATGCTACACTTATTATAGGCAACTACGCCTAAAAATAGGAGGACACTTTATTATGAAAAAGCATTTCGTAATATTTGTAATAGTATTTTTAGTAACGATTGGATTTGCAGCAGCAAATACAGTACTTGATGTAACAGGGAGCTTAAATGTTGCAGAAAATATAGAAGACTTTAAAATAGAGATAACAAACTTAAAAATAAATAATAATGATTCAAAAACTTTAATATCAAAAGATAAACAATCATTCACATTTACTGGAAGTGGAAATGATACTTTAGAGTATACAGTAACTAATTATAGTTACCAGTATGATGCAAGTATTGTGCTTACATGTATACCAAGTGATAATATAACTGTTGAACAAATAAATAATCTACCTGCTCAAAGTAAAAATAGTAAAGTAATAACTTCAACGAATACAAATGAAATAACTTGTACAATAACTGTTGAAAAGATTAGTAGAATAGATTATGCAGAAGATATGTGTTTAGCTTTAGAAGAAACAGAATGGACATTTGATTATACAGGTGCTGAACAAGAATTTACAGTACCATGCGATGGTAACTACAAAATAGAAACCTGGGGAGCAAGTGGACGAAATAATGGATTAGCAAATTCTTATGGCCGAGGCGGATATGCGGTTGGTAATATTAGTTTGAAAAAACAATTAAACATTTATTTCTATGTAGGTGGCGTAGGAGGATATAATGGCGGCGGTGGCGGTGAATGTGCTGGCGGAGGAGCGACGGATATTCGCCTAGAAGATGGAACATGGAATAATTTTAATGGATTAAAATCAAGAATAATGGTGGCTGCTGGAGGCGGAGGCTGTATGTTTACTCATTACGCAACTTTGGTTTCACGAGGAGATGCTGGCGGATTAAATGGTATTACTGCTAATGCTACAATTGCTCCAGCTGGTGTTCACGGAACGTATCATGCTAATGGTTATAGTGGAGGCGGAGCAACACAGATTTCGGGAGGTAAGACTGGTTCTTATGGCTACGATGCTTATGAAATTAATATGAATGGAGCATTTGGGCAAGGTGGATATTATGCCGGCCGTTCATCTGGCGGTGGTGGTGGATATTATGGCGGCGGACACGGACGTCATCCGGGAGGTTCCTGGAGTGGAGGCGGTGGTGGGTCATCATTCATCTCAGGCCACAATGGATGTGATGCAATAGCAGAAAACTCAATACAAACAAATATAATTCATACCGGTCAACCTAATCATTATTCGGGGTATATATTTTCTAACACGGAAATAATAGATGGTGCAGGATATAAATGGACCAATGTAAAAGGAGAGCAAACCGTAATGCCTACTCATGATGGTAAATCTACTATGACTGGAAATGATGGTAATGGTTATGCAAAAATAACATATTTAGGAAAATAAAAGCAGATTAAATTAATTAATCTGCTTTTGTAATAAAAAAAGACATCTAAGCGAAAGCTTAAATGTCAACCCATAAATAAGGAAGA
>CAYWFZ010000101.1:0-1359 GCA_964458035.1 uncultured Muribaculaceae bacterium
TAATAAAAATAAGTGTTGACAAAACTAGTTAGACTTGCTAAAAAAAAAAAAAAAAATGCTACACTTATTATAGGCAACTACGCCTAAAAATAGGAGGACACTTTATTATGAAAAAGCATTTCGTAATATTTGTAATAGTATTTTTAGTAACGATTGGATTTGCAGCAGCAAATACAGTACTTGATGTAACAGGGAGCTTAAATGTTGCAGAAAATATAGAAGACTTTAAAATAGAGATAACAAACTTAAAAATAAATAATAATGATTCAAAAACTTTAATATCAAAAGATAAACAATCATTCACATTTAGTGGAAGTGGAAATGATACGATTAATTATACAATAACTAATTATAGCTATCAATATGATGCAAATATTTCTTTAATTTGTACACCAAGTGAAAATATAGTAGTAGAACAGATAAGTAATCTACCAGCACAAGAAAGAAGTACTAAAAGTATCACTTCAACAAATACGATTGAAATAACCTGTACCATAAATGTTGAAAAAATAAGTAGAATAGATTATGCGGAAGATATGTGCAAGTATGTAGAAGGAACAGAATGGACATTCGATTATACAGGTGCTGAACAAGAATTTACTGTACCATGTGATGGTAACTATAAGATAGAAGCGTGGGGAGCTCAAGGAGGAACAAGCTCCGGTTATCCGGATTATGGCGGTATGGGTGCTTATGTTTCTGGAAATTTGGATATAAAAAGAGATAAAAAATTATATATTTATGTTGGATCTGGTAGACAATCAAGTGTGGCATCCTATAATGGTATGGACGGAGTTTATGGATCAGTAGGATCTGGCGGAGGTGCAACAGATGTTCGAATAACGAATGGTGTATGGAGCAATTTTGACAGTTTAAAATCAAGAATAATTGTTGCCGCAGGCGGGGGCTCATATTTTAATGGAGGAAAAGCTGGAGGACTCGTTGGATACTCTGGTAATTGCACTAGAAATGGTTCAGGAGGAACTCAAATATCTGCGGGAATTAGTGCTTCAAATTGGCACGCCGCTTTTGGAAAAGCCGGACTGGGATGTGCTGGAGGAGGAGGCTACTACGGCGGAGCCGGTGGTGCTGACTGTGGTGCTGGTGGATCATCTTTCATTTCAGGACATAATGGATGTGATGCGATTGCTGAAAACTCAACCTCGTCAAATATAATTCACACGGGACAACCAAATCATTATTCAGGATTAGTTTTTAATAACACAGTTATGATAGATGGTGCAGGATATAAATGGACTAATGTTAAAGGTGAACAAACTGGTATGCCAACTCATGATGGTGCGTCTACTATGATGGGTAACTCAGGAAATGGGTATGCTAAGATTACTTTTTTAGGAT
>CAYWFZ010000102.1:0-1317 GCA_964458035.1 uncultured Muribaculaceae bacterium
ACGGTGTCAAAGTTACTTTATCTGCTAATGAATGGAAGACATTAAAAAAAGCTGCTTAATTAGCAGTATTTTTTTTGCCTATATTCAATAGGGAACAAACTAAATTAAAATGCCTTATGATATCGTCTTTAGAAAGTGTTGAGCAATCTATAGATATACCAAATTTAGTATCCAAGCTTTTGGCAATCTTAGCTAAAACATCATCTTTACTATCACCTGATTTATACATATCAACAGTGCAATTAATAAATTCATAAATACTTAGCTCATTTTTATAATTATTTATTAATCCATCTAAATCAATAGAGTCCATTTGTCTTTTTGTAACATAAAATTCAAACTCAATTGAATCAAGATTAAAACAAATATCTCCACAATCTATTATTGATATAACGGGCATATAATAATCTTGTTTACAAAGTTTTCCATCAATACGTATATAATGATTATTGTATGACTGCAAATATGTCTTATACCCCAATTTAGATAATTCGTCATTATAACTCTCAGCTCTCTTATATATATTATTTAAAACATCATGTATCATTTTTATATCCATATAAAACCTCTAAATGAAATTATAACCTTCATCTTTTAAACATTGAATAGATTCTTCAATTTTTTCTTTTCTTACTAAAATATAATCTGTATTATAAGTTGAAACAACAAACACACTAATCTCATGTTGTGCAAGTATTGTAGATATTTTAGATAATACTCCAATCAAAGAAAAATCTAATACACCTAGTATTTTAATACACTTCCAATTTCTACTTATATCTACGTAATCTTCAGGCGTATATTTATCTTCACAAACAATAGATATCTCTTCATCTGTTTTTCCAATGAACAAAAACTCATTATTTGTATCAATGTTCTTTATTTCTTTCACTTTACAAATATTAAAATTTTGTTCTAATACTTTTAATTCCATGAAAACTCCCCTTTCTAAATGTACTATTATATTCTTTAATCTTCACATTGCAAGGAAGTTATCGCAATTACACCAACTATATCTGAAACACTGCAACCTCTTGATAAATCATTAACAGGTTTTTTAATTCCTTGCGTAATTGGTCCATAAGCATGTGCATGCGCAAGTCTTTCTACTAGTTTATATCCAATATTTCCAGCATCTAAATCCGGAAATATTAGTGTATTAGCATGTCCTGCAACTTTAGAGTTAGGTGCTTTTAAGCGTGCAACTTCAGGTACAATTGCTGCATCTAATTGTAGTTCTCCATCACAAATCATATTTGGAAATTTACTTTTTGCAATACTAACTGCATCTCTAACCTTTGTAACGTCATTGTGACT
>CAYWFZ010000103.1:0-1118 GCA_964458035.1 uncultured Muribaculaceae bacterium
TACTTTTTATTGGACTGATGTAGATAATAATAGGATTACTAATTTAGAACAATTTTGTGTATTTTTCTTAGATAGATGTAATATTGGTAAAATGATAGCTAGATATATGATTATAAACAAAACAGATAAAACTTTAATGGTTATGAGACCTTATCAGGTTTATGCTGTTGAAAATATTGTGTCTCGTGCATTAGATACAAGTAATAATGGCTATATTTGGCATACTACTGGTTCTGGAAAGACGATTACATCATTTAAAACAAGTCAAATATTAGCGTTAGAGCCATCTATTAATCAGGTCTTTTTCTTAGTGGATAGAAAAGATTTAGATAAGCAAACTTTAGATGAATTTAATAAGTTTGATCCAGGCTGTGTTGATATGACAAATCAGACAGACAAATTAATTCAGCAGATAAAAGATAGCTCTAAACCGCTTATAATAACTACTATTCAAAAAATGGCTAATGCTTGTTCTAATCCTAAATATGCTAGTGTAATGGAAAAATATAAAGATTTAAAAACTGTGTTTATAATTGACGAATGTCATCGAAGTCAGTTTGGTGATATGCATAGGCAAATATCTAAAACATTTACGAAGGCACAGTATTTTGGATTTACTGGAACGCCTAGATTTAAAGAAAATCCATCACAAGATGGAAGGAGTACGGCAGATATATTTGAAAAATGTTTGCATACTTATTTAATTAAAGATGCTATTAAAGATGAAAATGTATTAGGCTTTTCTGTTGATTATATGAAATTCGTTGAGCTTAACTCAAGAGAATTAGAAGAAGATGTGATGGTTGAGGGAATAGATACTGAAGAAGTATTTATGGCTGATGACAGAATTACTTTAATAGCCAATGATATTGTTAAGCATCATAATACAAAAACCCGAGATAGAAAGTATAATGCGCTATTTACAGTATCGTCTATACCTCAATTAGTTAAATATTATGATACGTTTAAAAGAATTGATCATGATTTGAAAATCGGTGCTATATTTACCTATGGCGCAAATGAAGATTTAGATGGTGATGTAGAGCATTCTAGAGAATCTTTAGATAGAATTATTAGTGATTACAATAAAATGTATAATACTAATTTTTCTTCAAATA
>CAYWFZ010000104.1:0-1117 GCA_964458035.1 uncultured Muribaculaceae bacterium
TGTTTCACACTATTGAAAATCCTGATGTAAAAATGATTAATGCTCTTAATGAAGCAAAATTATCTGCTGAGAAAGCTAATCGTGCTAAGTCAGAATTTTTAAGTAATATGTCGCATGAAATACGTACTCCCTTAAATGCTATTGTTGGTTTTTCTGATTGCATTTTGGAAGATAAGACACTTGAGGATGCCAAGAGTGATGCTAAAGATATAAAGTTAGCTTCTGAAAACTTACTTGAGATAGTTAATGGAATTTTAGATATTTCAAAAATTGAAGCAGATAAAATGGAAATTGTTGAAACTGATTATAACCCTGTTGAAATATTTGATAATGTTGCAAAACTTGTTAAACCAAGAATTGGAGATAAACCAATTGAATTAACTGTTAAGTTTGGACCTGATATACCTTACATGGTTCATGGTGATGGAGGCAAACTTAGACAAGTAGTTACAAATATTTTAACTAATGCAGTTAAGTATACAGAAGAAGGTAGTATAACATTCTTTGTTAATTGTTTAAATGAGGGTGATTATACTAAATTTGTTATTTCTGTTGAAGATACTGGTAGAGGTATTAAGCCAGAACAAATAGATAAATTATTTACGAAGTTTCAAAGACTTGATGAAGATAAAAATACAACACTTGAAGGTACAGGTTTAGGTCTTGCTATTACGAAACGTTTTGTTGAAATGTTAGGTGGTAAAATTGTCGTTCAAAGTAAATATGGGGAAGGCTCTAAATTTACTGTTTATTTAAGACAAAAGGTTGTTACTATGAATAAACCTGATGATGCAGTTGCTCAAGAACTTGTTAATACGATGCAAATTAAATTATTTGATTTTACAGATTCAAAGGTTTTAGTAGTTGATGATAATAAAGTAAATATTAAAGTTGCACTTAAACTTTTGTCTAAATATGGAATAGAAGCAGATTCATGTGAAAGTGGATTTGATGCCATCGAAAAACTTAAAATGGGAAATGTATATGACTTAATTCTTTTGGATGTAATGATGCCTAGAATGAGTGGAGTAGAAACATTAAAACATATTAGAGAGTCTGTAATATATGATGTTCCAGTTGTTGCTTTAACAGCTAATGCACTTTCAGGCATGAAAGA
>CAYWFZ010000105.1:0-1076 GCA_964458035.1 uncultured Muribaculaceae bacterium
AAAAAAAGAGATAATTAATATAAAATAACATCTTATGAAAGTGAGGTGTTATTTTTATGGGAAAACATTATACAGAAGAATTTAAGCAAAAAGTCGTTGATAATTATAATACTGGTAAATATGGTGGAAGATACAATTTGGCAAAACATTATAATATATCAGTTAAAACATTAAATCATTGGATTGATAAAGATAAAATTCAAGGTAATCAAGTTAATGATATTGAACATAAGCGAGGACGACAAAAAGAAGAAAACATAGATTATAAAGAAAGGTATGAAATATTAAAAAAATACCAAGCCTTCCTAAAGGCACAACGAGAGAGAAAGTAACATTTATTAATTTATATATTAATAAATATAAACTTTCAAATATGTGTGCCGTTTTAGAAATAAGTAAAAGAACTTATTATAAATATAGAAATGTAGATGATCCAGATTATTTAGATTATACGATGATAAAAAAAGTGTTTGATAACTCTAAAGGCACATATGGATATCGAAGGATAACTGAAGGCTTAAAGATTGAATATGGTGTAATATACAATCACAAGAAAGTTGCTAGAATAATGCATAAATACAATATAAAACCAGAATATATAAGAAGAATACGACCTAATTATAGTTATAAACGAATTGAACAAAATGTTAGACCAAATTTACTAAAAAGGAATTTTAAAACTGATTCATTAAATAAGGTATGGGATACTGATATAACATATTTAATATTTAATGGTAAAAGATTATATTTATCTACAATAATTGATTTATATGATAGGCATGTAGTTTCTTATAAGATATCTAAATTTAACAACAATCAATTAGTTATTGATACATTAAATGAAGCTATTGCAAAAGAAAAAGATGTACGTGGTCTTATCATTCATAGTGATCAAGGCTACCAATATACATCTTTTGAATACAAAGCTATCTGTGAGTCAAATGGAATAACTATCTCGATGGCGAGAAAAGGAACTCCTATTGATGATGCACCAATTGAATCCTGGCATGCATTACTCAAAAAAGAAACTTTGTACAACAATAATATCACATCTTTACAAGAATACCAAAAACTTG
>CAYWFZ010000106.1:0-1044 GCA_964458035.1 uncultured Muribaculaceae bacterium
TATGAAGAATAAACAATATTTTATCTTAATTCATTTATTAGTAATAGGTTTTGCAAGCATAAGTGCAACTCTAGTTATAAATGGAACTAGTAGAATAAGTGAAAATGTAGGAGATTTCAAGGTGATATTCATTGAAGCGTTGTTAGACGGAAAAGAATCCAGTAACGTTAAAATAGATAGTACAAAAAAGGAACTGACATTTACTACTGATAAATTAATATCAATAGGAGATACTACACGACTAGATTATAAAGTAAAAAATATATCGACTCAGTATGATGGAGATGTAACAATAAACTGTACTAGCGAAGCAAATGAATATGTTAATATAACGAGTTCCTTCGATGGTAAAGATACATCATTTAGTGAATCAATTAATATGAAGTCGAAAGATACAAAAAATGGATATATAAGTGCCGAATTAATAAAACCAATAACTGAAGATAAGGATATAAGTATAACTTGCGCGATAAATATTAATGCAACCAGTAGAGATGATTATACATATTTACTTTCTTTTGAAACAAATGGTGGAAGCCCAATTGAAGACAAAGTAATAGAGTTTAATAAGCCATATGGAAATCTTGGTGTAACATATAGAGAAGGCTACATATTCAATAGATGGATTGATAAAAATGGTAAAGTAGTTGGGGCACATACTATTTTAGACACTAAAGAAAATAGAACCATATATGCAGTATGGATAGAAAATGGCACAGACCCAACAGAGCCAACAGAGCCAACAGAGCCAACAGACCCAACAGACCCAACAGAGCCAACAGAGCCAACAGATCCAACAGACCCAACAGACCCAACAGAGCCAACAGAGCCAACAGACCCAACAGATCCAATAGACCCAATAGTTCCAACAGAACCAACTGATCCAACAGACCCAATCGAACCAACACCAAGTAATCCATAAACTGTGTTAAATAGCCATAATAAATCATATTAATTATATAAAAGAGAAAAATGAACGGAAATAAGCAACTTAGATGTTGATATTTATAATATTTTGTGTTAATATCTTAAGTGCTAAAGTTT
>CAYWFZ010000107.1:0-1013 GCA_964458035.1 uncultured Muribaculaceae bacterium
TGATGAATTTATTGATAAGGTTTATGTTGGAGTTTATGATAAAGAAACGAAAACACGAGATATTGAAATAGAATGGAACTTAGAATTTTAAGATAAAAGATGATAATTTGGACTTTTCCGATTCCTGCACATGGAGGGGCGGACCCAGGCGCATCTGGTAATGGTATAATTGAAAAGAATATGACTTTAGATATAAGTAAAGCTATGTATGATGAGTTTAAAAGACTAGGTATACCTGTCTATATGACAAGAGATACTGACGAATCTTTATCTCCTACAGAAAGAGTAAATCGAGTAAAAAGATTTATTAGTAGTGGAGATGATGTAATAGTTATATCGAATCATATCAATGCTGGAGGCGGAGAAGGATCAGAAGTTATATACGCTCTTCGTAACAATGAAAAACTAAGTCAAAATATATTAAACGAGCTTGCTGATTCAGGTCAAAAGGTAAGAAAATATTATCAAAAGAGAGGTACATCTAACCCTAATTTAGACTATTATTATATGTTAAGAGATACTACACCATATGAATCAGTAATAGTTGAATATGGATTCTTAGACAATGCCAAAGATGCTGATAAGTTAAAGAATAACTATAAAACATATGCTAAAGATGTGGTAGATGCTGTACTTGATTATAAAGGTATAATACCTGAAGAAGAATACTATACAGTTAAAAAGGGAGATACACTTTATAGTATTGCTAGACGTTTTAATTTAACTGTTGATAAGTTAAAGGAATTAAACAATTTAACTAATAGTTTCTTATCTGTTGGTAAGAAGTTAAAAGTTAAGGGTGAAAAGGAAGATATAAGTGAATCTATTAGTAATGTTTATACTGTAGTTCCAGGAGATACACTTTATAGCATCGCTAAGAAACACAATACTACAGTTAACAACTTAAAAGCATTAAATAATATAGATTCTAATATGTTAAGTGTAGGACAGAAGTTAGTAGTACCATCATATAATACATATGTAGTAGTACCGGGAGATACTTTATATGGTAT